>NZ_JAUSVX010000013.1 GCF_030814995.1 Labrys wisconsinensis
CCGCGGGGGGGGGCGGCTCGGCCCCGGCGGGGGGCGCCGTGGGGGCGCCCCCCCCCCGCCCCCCCCGCCCCCCCCCCCCCCCCGCCCGCCCCCCCCCCCCCCCCCCCCCCCCGAAACTCTGCTTAGGCCGGGGCCCGGGGTCGGCGCCCATCGCTCCGCTCCCATCCTCCCGTGCTCGTCCCGGGTTGCAATCGCCGCCCTGCTGGTCCACACAGCATGACAGTTCGCTCGTTCCCGGCCCGATGCCCGACCGCCCCAAGCTCGTCCTCGCCTCCGCCAGCCCCCGCCGCCTCGCCCTCCTGGAGCAGGCGGGCTGCGCACCCGATGCGCTCCTGCCCTCCGACCTCGACGAGACGCCGAAGCGGGGCGAAGCGGCGCGCTCGCTGGTGCAGCGCCTGGCGCGCGACAAGGTGCAGGCGGCCCTCACCACCCTGGCGACGCGGCCGGACCTCGCCGGCGCCTATGTGCTGGCCGCCGACACGGCCGTCTCCTGCACCGGGCGCCTCCTGCCCAAGGCCGAGCGGGTGGAGGAGGCGGATGCCTGCCTGCGCCTGCTCTCCGGGCGCACGCACCGGGTGATGACCGGCGTCGCCGTCGCGGCGCCCGGTGGGGCGGTCCGCACCCGCATGGTCGAGACGCGGGTGCGCTTCAAGCACTTGTCGCGCGACGAGCTCGACAACTATCTCGGCTCGGGCGAATGGAAGGGCAAGGCGGGCGGCTATGCCATCCAGGGCCTGGCCGGGGTGTTCGCGATCAAGCTGGTCGGCTCCTATACCAATGTCGTCGGCCTGCCCCTCTACGAGACGGTGGCGCTTCTGGAAGGCGAAGGCTTTCCCGTGCGCGCCACCTGGCTGGACGAACGCTGATGGCCCGATCCGTCGAACCGCTGGTGCCCAAGCGCGGCTGCCCGATCTGCGGCAAGCCCCGCGATGCCAGATATGACCCGTTCTGCTCCAAGCGCTGCGCCGAGATCGACCTGTCGCGCTGGCTGAAGGGCGTCTACGCCATTCCCGGCGCCCCGGCGGACGACGAGGACGAGGCGCCGCCGGCGCCCGACGACGAGACCCGAAAGAGCTGACCATGGCCGAACCGATCCGCTTCACCGCAGGAAGCCTCGCTCCTTTCGTGGAGCAAGCTCTCATCGCCGGCGGCGCCGACGCCGCCTCCGCCGACGCGGCGACGCGGGCGATGATGCACGCTTCGCGCCTGGGCGTGGACAGCCATGGCGTGCGCCTCCTGCCCTATTACCTGTCGGTGATCGCCACCGGCGAGGTCAACGGCGCGCCGGAGCTCCGGCTGGAGCGGGCCGCCGGATCCGCGGCGATCCTCGACGCCGACGGGGCCATCGGCCACCTCGCCTGCTACCGCGCCATGGCGGAGGCGGTCGCCATCGCCAGGGAGCAGGGGGTGGGCGCCGTCACCATCAAGCGCATGTCGCACATGGGCGCAGCCGGCGCCTATGCGCTGTGGGCGGCCGAGCAGGGCTGCATCGGCTTCCTCACCGCCAATTCCGATGCCGCGGTGCGCCTGCATGACGGGCGCGACGCCTTCCACGGCACCAGCCCGATCGCCTGGGGCGCGCCGGTGCCGGGCCAGCGGCCCTGGCTGCTCGACATGGCGACCAGCGCCATCCCGATGAACCGCGTGCTGCTCTACCGCTCGCTCGGCCGCATCCTGCCGGCGGACGTGGCGGTGGACGAGGTCGGGCGCGTCACCACCGACCCGCACGCGGCCCGGGTGCTCTCGCCGGTCGGCGGCGAATATGGCTACAAGGGCGCCGGCCTCGCCGGCCTGGTGGAGATCCTCAGCGCGCCGCTCACCGGCATGGCGCTCTCCACCGAGCTCAAGCCGATGTACGGCGTCTCGACGGGCCGGCCGCGCGACATGGGCGGCTTCGCCCTGGCGATCGACCCTTCGGCCTTCATCCCCGCCCCGATCTACGAGGGCATCATGACCCGCTACCTCGAGAGCATCCGCGCCGCCGCCCCGGCCGAAGGCGCCGCCGGCCAGCCGATGGCTCCGGGCGACCGCGAATGGGCCGTGGAAGCGGAGCGGCTGAAGAACGGCATCCCGGTCGACCCCGACACGGTGGCGGCGATGGAGCAGCTGTCGGCCACGCACGGCCTGACGCCGCCGGTCAGGGCGTAGCGGCGAGCGCCTGAGGCCGTCCGCCGGTTTCGTATGCAGGCAGCCGGGTCGAGGCAGCGAAGGCCCCGCCCCGGCCGTATTTCAGCTTGCCTCAGCGCACCGCCTCGGCAGAGACCAGGGAGCCGCGATAGGTGTTGCAGGCGACCAGGGAATTGCGCTGGCCCTGCCTGTAGTAGACGGTGATCGGCACGCGGAAGCGCAGCGAGCCGTCGTCGAGGCGGCGGGTGCGGGAGGGCTCGCCGACGCGCGCATCGAAGGCGCCGTAGCGGCGGGCGGCCGTCAGGATGCCGCGGCGGCAGATCTCCACCGAGCGCCGCAGCTCCCGCGGCGCATCATAGCCGGGACCGGGCGGCGGGTAGCCATAGGCCGGCTGCCGGTCGACATAGCGCGGCGGCGGTGGCGGCGCCGGCTCGTAGCCGTAGTCACGCGGCTGGACATAGACGGGCGCCGGCGGCGCGGCCTCGGCCGGCTGGGCCATGAGGTTGCCGAGCAGGATGCCGGCGGCGAGGCCGCCGACGGCGCCGGCCGCGGCCGCGGCGTTGCGGCCGTCCTTGACCTTGATCACCGGGGCAGGCGCGTTCAACACGTGCACCGGACCTGCGGCCAGCGCGCCCCCCGGCGCCGCGAGGCCCATTGCGAGCGCGAGTACCGCGCCTTTCCACATCAGCGTCATGTCGTCTCCTCAGCCCGGAATTGGGCGTTACGCGACGGCATGAAAGCCTGACGAGGCTGAACAAGGCCTGAATACACCGTAAACGAAATGTTAAATCCGGAACGAAATATCAGATCCGGTCGCGCAAGGCGTAGTAGCTCATGGCCGCCACCAGCGTCGGCCAGCGCAGCAGCCGCCCGCCGGGGAAGGGCGGCGTCGGCAGGGCGGCGAGCCGGTCGAACTCGCCGAGCGTGCCGGCGATGGCGTCGGCCAGGATCTTGCCGAAATAGGGCCCGAGCATCACGCCCTGGCCGGAATAGCCGGCGGCCGTCAGCACGTTGGGCGCGAGGCGCCGCACGAAGGGCAGGCGCGTGGTGGTGATGCCGAGGGTGCCGCCCCAGGCATAGTCGATGCCGATGCCGGAAAGCTGCGGGAAGATCTTCAGCATGTGCCCGCGCACGAAGGCCTTCATGTCGGGCGGGAAGCCGGCACGATAGTTCTCGCCGCCACCGAACAGCAGCCGCCGGTCGGCCGAGAGCCGGTAATAGTTCACCACGAAGCGGCTGTCGGCCACGGCGACGTCGTCGCGAATCAGCGCCTTCGCCTGCGCCTCGCTCATCGGCGCAGTGGCGAGGATGAAATTGTTGATCGGCATCACCCGCGCCTCGGTGCGGGCATCGAGGCCGGAGAGATAGCCGTCACCGGCGAGCAGCAGCCAGTCGGCGGTGACGCGGCCCTGCGCCGTAGCGACGATCGCCTTGCCGCCGGCCTTCTCGTAGCCGAGCGCCTTCGAGCGCTCGAAGATGCGCACCCCGCCCGCAAGGGCGGCACGGGCGAGGCCGAGCGCCAGGTTGAGCGGGTGCAGATGGCCGCCGTCGCGGTCGAGCATGCCGCCGTAATAGCCGGTGGCGCCGAGCATGGCGTCGAGCTCAGGCTTCGACAGCGCCACGGCATGGGGATAGCCGTAGCGGGTGTTGAGCTTCTCGACATAGGCCTGGGACAGCGCGACATAATGCGGCTTGTGGTCGGCGCCGAGGATGCCGGGCTTGAAGTCGCAGGCGATGGCATGGTCGGCGATCAGGCGCTTGAGATAGGCCTTGGCATCCTCGGCCATGCGCCACAGCGCCATCGCCGTATCGAGGCCGAGCTTTTCTTCGAGATAGTCCTGGTCGCGGCGATGGCCGGTATGCACCTGGCCGCCATTGCGGCCCGACGCGCCGGAGCCGATCTGCGCCGCCTCCAGCACCACCACGCTGAGGCCGCGCTGCGCCAGCGCCAGCGCCGCGCCGAGGCCGGTATAGCCGGCGCCGACGATGCAGACATCCGCCCGCACGTCCTCCCGCAGCGCCGGCTGCGCCGGCAGCGGCAAGGCGGTGGCGAGGTAGTAGGATTGGGCGGGATGGCCGAGATTGTCCATGATGCGCTCGAACAGGAAAGGTCTTAACCCATAGCCAGATGCCCGCGGCAGCGCCAGCCGGCGGCGGCGTGAGGCCGGTTTCGCAAGAAGGAGCCGGCGCGGAAACCTCCGCCACGCAACTCGGATCCATTCGACTGGCCCGCCCGAGAGCCGATCTCGGGAACACCCCGGATCGGCGATGCGAAAGGCGGCTCGGGACGATGGATTGGCTATTTTGTATATAAAATCCATAAAAATAATTGACTTTATGCCTCCGACGTGATCGCCTCGTCCGCCCTGAGCATGGGCGGCTCGAATGGAGGCGGCGATGTCCAAGATCTACGACGAGGTGCTTTCGGCCAATGCGGGCTATGCCGGCTCGTTCGGCGACAAGGGCTCGCTCGCCCTGCCGCCCGCCCGCCGCTTCGCCATCCTGACCTGCATGGATGCGCGCCTCGATCCCGCCCGATATGCCGGCCTCGCCGAGGGCGACGCCCATGTCATCCGCAACGCCGGCGGCCGGGCCACGGACGACGCCATCCGCTCGCTGGTGATCTCGCACAAGCTGCTCGGCACGCTCGAGTGGTTCGTCATCCACCACACCAATTGCGGCATGGAGCTCTTCGCCGACGAGGTCATCGCCGATCTCCTCGAGGACGATCTCGGAACGGCGTCGTTCGACGGCAAGGCCTGGACCAACCCGCATCACCATGGCGGCCATGCCGCCGGCCATTTCGTCAAATGGCACACGATCGGGGACCAAGCGCGGAGCGTGCTGCAGGACGTCCGGCGCATCCGCGAGCATCCGCTCGTGTCCCCGTCCATCCCGATCTATGGCTTCGTCTACGACGTGCGCTCGGGCCGGCTCGACGAGGTGAAGGCGGCGAGCGAGGCGGGCAAGGCGGCGGCGTGACAGCCGCGCGATCGTCCTGTCGGCGAACGGTCGGGGATCCCGACGCCGCGAAAGCACGCTCCGCGAGGCGGCGAAGACCCTCGCGTCCCGCGCCCAACCCCTCCGGCCGAGCCGCCCGTTAACGGGAAAGAAGGTGATCCGCGCGATACTGCGCCCAAACTCTGATGGCGCCGCAGCGTCCCGCCTGCGGCCAGATCCATCGCGGAGGGAGCGCCGTGCAGCTCACCGTCCAACACGAAGCGGCGATCGACTATGCCGAGACCGCCAGGCTGGCGACGGAAGCCTTCGCTTCGCCGGACGTGAGCTTCTCGCCGGAGCGGCTGCGCTGGCTCTACGATGTCTCGTTCTCGCACGGCACGACGGTGCTGAGCCTGTTCGCCGGCGCGCAGAAGGCAGGCCAGGTCGCGCTCGTGCACCAGGCCGTTCGCGTTGAGGGGCGGGCGGAACGCGCCGTGATGCTGTCCGATCTGTTCATCCTGAAGCCGTTCCGCTCGCGCGCCGCCATCACCGACCTCTACGGCGAGGTCGAGCGCTTCTGCACGGCGCAGGCGATCCGCTTCATCCTGGCCGTCCCCAACGAAAAGGCGACCCCGGTCAACATCCGCTATCTCAAGCTCGCGCCGTTCATCCGCATGGCCGTGCGCGTCGGGCTGTCGATCCCGTTCGCCCGGTCCGACGTCGCATCGCAGGGCCTTGCGGGCCTCGGCCGCGACAAGGCCGCCGCGCTGCTCGACCGCTATGTCCGCGCGAGCGATGCCGGCCTGTCCTGGACCGGCGAGTCGCTCTGGTCGCGGTTCAGCGACAGCAGCCGCGCCTTCGCCGTCCATGCCAGCGACGACGTGCTGGTGATTTCCGCCGCGCGGGTGTCGAGCCACGTGCCGCATACGCTGATCTTCGCCATCCTGGTGCACGAGGGCATCGAGGCCACGCGCCGCGACGTCGCCCGCGTCATCGCCGCCGCCTGCGCCTGGCATGGGCGCCCCGTGTTCGTCTATGCCGGCATGAACCGCCGGATCGCCCTGCCGGGATGGGCCTGCCCCGACCGCCTGCGGCCGTCTCCGATGACGCTCCAGATCCGCGATTTCTCGCCGGAGTCGGGGCCGGTCTCCTTCGACCGCTTCGAACTGCTGGATTTCGATTTCGCGTGAGAGGCGCCCGCAAAGGGATTGTCCGACGTCGGGGTTCTCGCGCAATACGACTACCCCACCTGCGACCGTCATGGGCGTGCTTGTCACGCCCATCCACGCGAACGCCGACAATTCGGCAAAGGGCGCGACCAATGCCGCGACAAACCCTGGCCGATATCGCGTTCGCGTGGATGGACCGATCAAGTCGGTCCATGACGGTGAGGTTCCTGCGCGGGAACCCTCGACGTCGGCAAATCCCTTCGCAAAGCCTCACACGTTCAGCAGCAGATATTCCCGCTCCCAGGGGCTGATCACCTTCATGAAGGTCTCGTACTCCTGCTTCTTGATCGCGGCGTAGGCGGTGACGAAGGAGGAGCCCATCACCTGGCGGATCGGCTCGCAGTCCTCCAGCAGCGCCACGGCCGAGAGCAGGTCACGCGGCAGCTCGAAGTCGCGGTTCTTGGCGTCGGATTCGATCGGCGCCGTGGCTTCGAGCTCCTCGGTCATGCCGAGATAGCCCGACGCCAGCACCGCGGCGAGGGCGAGGTAGGGATTGGCGTCGGAGGACGGCACGCGGTTCTCCACCCGCCGTGCATCCGGGCCGGAGGGCGGCACGCGCAGCCCGGCGGTGCGGTTGTCGTAGCCCCATTGCACGTTGATCGGCGCCATGCTGTCGCGCGTCAGGCGGCGATAGGAGTTCACATAGGGCGCCAGCATGCTCATGATAGCCGGCAAATATTTCTGTTGGCCGGCAAGGAACGAGAAGAACAGCGGCGTCGGCCCACCGGTCTCCGGATCGGAGAAGATATTCTGGCCGGTGGCGGCGTCGACGATCGACTGGTGGATATGCAGGGCCGAGCCCGGCTCGCCGGCGATCGGCTTGGCCATGAAGGTGGCGTAGATCTTGTGGGCCAGCGCCGCCTCGCGGATGGTGCGCTTGAACAGGAACACCTGGTCGGCGAGCTCGACGGGATCGCCGTGCAGGAGGTTGATCTCCATCTGCGCCGCGCCGTCCTCGTGGATCAGCGTGTCGATCTCCAGGCCCTGCAGCTCGGAATATTTGTAGATGTCCTCGAACAGGGCGTCGAACTCGTTCACCGCCGAGATCGAATAGCCCTGGCGCCCGATCTCCGGCCGACCCGAGCGGCCGACCGGCGGCTTCAGGGGATAGTCGGCGTCGGTGTTGGGCTCGACCAGGTAGAACTCGATCTCCGGCGCCACCACCGGCTGCCAGCCCTTCTTGCGGTAGAGCTCGCGCACGCGGCGCAGCACCTGGCGTGGCGCCTGCTCGACCGGGCGGCCGTCGCGGGTGACGGCGTCGTGGATCACCTGCGCCGTCGGGTCGCTCGCCCAGGGCACCGAGGTCAGGGTCGACCAGTCCGGTTGCATGAACATGTCGGTGTCGGCCTCGACCACGTCCACCAGCCCCTCATAGTCGGGATATTCGCCGGTGATGCATTGGAAGAAGATCGACAGCGGCAGGTTCATCACCGGCGATTTCAGGAACTTCGACACCGGCATGATCTTGCCGCGCGCCACGCCGCCCTGGTCGGGCACCAGGCATTCGATCTCCTCGATCGATCGGGCGGCGAGGAAATCCTTGGCCTCGTCCAGCCCGTCCACGCCCCGTGCCGAGGAAATCTCCAGCTTCTCGGCCTTTCGCTTCTTGCTCATCCTGCACACAAAAGGTTTCCGCTCCGCATTGGCGGAGGGCGACCCGAAACACGCGCCGGCAACCTGTTCGACGCGGCCGGAACGGCCAGTCCGTCACGCCGTCCGCTCCCCGGTTCGGGCCCTGGTCAGAGGGCGGGGGCGGATGCGCCGCACGCCGCGAGAGGGCGCACAAAAGAGGCATCGGAGGGACCGACGCTGGCGCCAGACTGCCCGGGCCGAGGTGGAAATGTCAAATCCGCGTGAAAGAACGGCGCGCCGAGCAGCTTCTCGTGGCTTAGGCCACCAATTGATTTTGCATTCTCCATGCAAAATCAATGCTGCTCAGGTTATTGAAGCGTAAGCAGGTTCGGGAGAACCTGCTTACGCCGCCCGCCGGCGAGGTCGGCGGGCCAGATGCGGCGACCCTGCGGCATCCTCCCGATGCTCCCTGGCGCACAGGGCCTCGAAGCCGGCGATCGCCTCGCCCTGCTCGGGATACAGCGAGGCCAGCACGGCGGCGGCGAAGGTCGCAGGGGCCGAGCCGGGCGCCGAGATCAGGGTGCCGTCCCGGACCGCGCGCGGGCTGTCGACATAGCGCGCCGCTCCGCCGTAGAAGCCGCCGTGCTCCCACAGGAATTCCAGGCTGTTGCTGGTGTGGGCCCGGCGGTCGAGCAGGCCGGCCCGCGCCGCCGCGAGCGTCGCCCCGCAGATCACCCCGACGATTCGGCCGGCCTGCATCGCGGCACGCAACTGCGGCGCGACGTTCGGCGCCCAACGCTCCGTCCATTGCGAAGAGCCGATCACGACGAGGGCGTCGTAGTCGCGCGGGTCGAGCCCGGCCACGTCGCCCTGCGGGCGCACCCGCATGCCGCCCGCGGAGACCACCTCCCGGGCGCCGGGCGTGACATGGGCGATATCGGCGTCGAAGAAGGTTCTGGCGGCTGCCGTCAGCAGGGCGGGCTCCCAATCGGCGAAGGCGTCGATCAGGAGGGCGGTGATGCGTTTCGTGGCCATGGGCCTGTCCTCATTCCCGTCGCTGATGAGCAGGCTCTCCAGGCTCGCCCCCGGGGGGCGGAGCTCGGAAAGTCTGCCGAAGTCGTGGCCAGGGTTGTCGCATCCCGCAGTGACAGGACGTGTCAGCAGCGGCAGGGACCGGACGACACGTTTGACGCGAGGGCGAGGGCCTGCCCTCGGAATAGGCAAGTGCCGCAATTTCGCCTGTAGACCGCAGCGAAGATCCCGGTTTAGGCTGGGAGCAACGACAACGGCTGACCAGGGGCATCATGAGCGTGACCGGGGGAGGCGCCCCGTCGGCGCCGGCGAGGACGCAGAAGGCCATCGGCGGCGTCCGGCGAAAGTTCATGCCTTGGAACGACCCCGATGCCGTCCCCCTGATCCGCTTCGAGAACGTCACCAAGCGCTTCGGCGACTTCACGGCCGTCGACAATGTCTCGCTCGACGTGCACGCCCGCGAGTTCTTCTCGCTGCTCGGCCCGTCGGGCTGCGGCAAGACCACGCTGATGCGCATGCTCGCCGGCTTCGAGGAGCCGACCTCGGGGCGCATCACCCTGGCGGGCGCCGACCTTGCGGGCGTGCCGCCCTATGACCGGCCGGCCAACATGATGTTCCAGTCCTATGCGCTGTTCCCGCATATGACGGTCGCCGACAATATCGGCTTCGGGCTCAGGATGGAGGGCATGGCCAAGCCCGCCATCGCCGCGCGCGTCGCCGAGATGCTGAAGCTGGTGAAGCTGGAGAAATTTTCCGCGCGCAAGCCGCACCAGCTGTCCGGCGGCCAGCGCCAGCGCGTGGCGCTCGCCCGCGCCGTCGCCAAGAAGCCGAAGGTTCTGCTGCTCGACGAGCCGCTCGGCGCCCTCGACAAGAAGCTGCGCGAAGAGACCCAGTTCGAGCTGATGGACATCCAGGTCGAGCTCGGCATCACCTTCATCATCGTCACCCACGACCAGGAAGAGGCGATGACGATGTCCGACCGCATCGCGGTGATGGACCACGGCAAACTGGTGCAGGTCGCCCCGCCGGGCGAGATCTACGAGCAGCCGAACTCCAAATATGTCGCCGACTTCATCGGCAACATCAATATCCTGGAGGGGAAGGTCACCGGCCAGTCCGGCAGCGCCGTGAACGTCGCCTCGAGCACGACCGGCGCGACCCTGACGGTCGAGAGCCAGGAGAGCCTGGCGGCGGGCCAGACGGTCTATGTCGCGGTGCGGCCGGAGAAGATGCAGATCTCCTTCGACGCGCCGAACGGCAGCGCCAACACCCTGTCCGGCGAGGTGTTCGACATCGGCTATCTCGGCGACTGGACCAATTATCTCGTCGACGTCGCGGGCGGCTCGGGCCAGCGCCTGCGCGTCTCCAAGGCCAATATGAGCCGCTTCGTCGAGCGGCCGATCACCTGGGAAGACAAGATCTTCGTCTCCTTCGCGCCGGATGCCGGCGTGCTCCTGACGAATTGAGGCGATGATGGCCGCCGCAAGCCGCAAGGGCTTCTTCTCCGGGCGGACCGCCGTCATCGCGGTGCCCTATCTCTGGCTGGCGATCTTCTTCATCCTGCCCTTCGTGCTGGTCCTGAAGATCTCCCTGTCGGAGACCGACATCGCCATCCCGCCCTACACGCCGACCTTCCCGCTCGGCGAGACCTGGGAGGCGATCAAGGGCTTCGACTTCGGCGCAGCCTGGGCCGCCGTCTCCGACTACCTCTCCCAGCTCAGCTTCGACAACTTCACGCTGCTGACGCAGGACGCGCTCTACTGGAAGGCCTATCTCTCCAGCCTGTGGATCGCGGCGGTGTCGACGGTGCTGCTGCTGCTGGTGGGATACCCCATCGCCTACGGCATGGCGCGCGCGCCCAGGACGCTGCGCCCGACGCTCCTGATGCTGGTGATCCTGCCGTTCTGGACCTCGTTCCTGATCCGCGTCTATGCCTGGATCGGCATCCTCAAGCCGGAAGGCCTGCTCAACCTGGCGCTGGCCAAGATCGGCCTGGTCGACATGGCCAATCCGCTGCAGATCCTCAACACCGACATCGCCATCTATATCGGCATCGTCTATTCTTATCTGCCCTTCATGGTGCTGCCGCTCTATTCGGCGCTGGAGAAGATGGACGAGACGCTGCTGGAGGCAGCGGCGGACCTCGGCTGCAGGCCGGTCAAGGCCTTCTGGCTCGTCACCTTCCCGCTGTCGCTGCCGGGCGTGGTCGCCGGCTGCATGCTGTGCTTCATTCCCGCCGTGGGCGAATTCGTCATCCCCGACCTGCTCGGCGGCTCCTCGACGCTGATGATCGGCAAGACCTTGTGGGACGTGTTCAACCTCAACCGCGACTGGCCGGCAGCCTCGGCCGTGGCGGTGGTGCTGCTGGTTCTCCTGGTGGTGCCGATCGTGTTCTACCAGCACGTCCAGACCAAGCAGCTGGAGGCCGGCCGATGAAGAAGGGTCCGACCTGGTTCAACCTGACCTCGATCGCGCTGGGCTTTGCCTTCCTCTACCTGCCGATCGTCATCCTGATCATCTATTCCTTCAACGACAGCCGCCTCGTCACGGTGTGGGGCGGCTGGTCGACGCGCTGGTACGTCGCCCTGTTCCAGGACGAGGCCTTCATGAGCTCGGCCTGGATCACGCTCCGGGTCGGCGCCCTGTCGGCGACGCTGGCGACCATCCTCGGCACCCTCGCCGCGATCGTGCTGGTGCGCATGGGCCGGTTCCGCGGCCGCATCCTGTTCTCCGGCATGGTCTATGCGCCGCTCGTCATGCCGGAAGTCATCACCGGCCTCTCGCTGCTGCTCCTGTTCGTGGCGCTCGACATCTCGCGCGGCTTCTGGACCATCACCCTCGCCCATACCACCCTGACCATGTGCTTCGTGGCGGTGGTGGTGCAGTCGCGCCTGCTCACCTTCGACCGTTCGATCGAGGAGGCGGCGCTGGACCTCGGCTGCCGGCCGTTCAAGGCCTTCTTCCTGATCACGCTGCCGATCATCCTGCCGGCCGTGGTGTCGGGCTGGATGCTGGCCTTCACCCTGTCGCTCGACGATCTCGTCATCGCCAGCTTCACCACCGGGCCGGGCGCCTCCACCCTGCCGATGCGGATCTATTCCTCTGTGCGTCTGGGTGTCACGCCCCAGATCAACGCCGCCTGCACGCTCCTGATCGCCATCGTCGCCGTGGGCGTGATCATCGCTTCGATCTCGACCAAGCGGGCGGAGATGGAGCGCGAGCGGGCGGAACGGCTGGCGGCGCAGGGATAGGTCAGGGCGAGATCGCCTGGCCCTTGAGGGGGTTCATCTCGATATGCTTCTCGCCGTTGCCGGTATCGGCGAAGGCGCTGGCATTGCCCTGCAGCAGCGGCGCCGCCGCGCCGGAGCGGCGGATCAGCGCGTCGGGATCGGGCGAGACCGAGGGGTCGTCCCATTGGCCGGTGATCTTGAACGGCAGGGTGAAGGGCGGCCCCGCCTCGTTGGAGGAGAAGCTCGCCTCGCCCGCCAAGTCGAAGTCGCGCGCCTTGACGCCGGCGCTGCCGCCGAGGGCGACCGTCAGGGCGCCCCCGTCGAGCCGGGCGTCGGTGGTGCGGGCGACACCGCCGTCGATGGCGAAGGACACCGCCCCGGTCTCGAAGGCGGTGCGGCCGCTGCGCGGCTCCAGCGTGGCGGTGAGCGGGCGACGCTCGATGCGGCGCATCACGTCGGCGAGATCGACGCCGATCAGCGCGCCGTTGCGCACGGTGAAGCTGGCCTGGCCGACCAGGGAGGCGGCGAGATCCTCGATGGAGCGGCCGACGGCAGTCACCTCGATGCTGCCCTTGCCGATGCCCTCGAGCCGGTGGAAGGCGAGGAAGTCGCCGAGCGCCCGGCCCATCTCGACCTCCTCGAAGCTGAGATTGGCGCCGACCCTAGGCACATCGCCGGTGAGCGCCATGGTGAGGCGGCCCTTGAGCGTGCCGCCATAGGCCGCCACCTCGCCCAGCGACAGCTCCATCAGGCCCTTGCTGGCGACGATCGCCGCCGCGATATGGCCGAGCCGGACCTTGTCCATGACGGCGTCGCCCGCCGACAGCCTGAGGTCGATATCGGCGAGCGCAAGGCTGGCGAGGTCGATCGGCTCGCGCCGCCAGCGCCCGGGGCTGCTGTCGACCAGCGCCCATTCGGAGGAATAGGAGGAGATGTCGAGCGTGTCGGCGGCCAGCGTGCCGCTGATCTTCGGCCGCGGCCCGTCGAACCGCACGTTGAGGGCGCCGTCGGCCTGGTTGCCGTCGAGCTCGAGCTGCACCGCGGACAGGGCGATGCTCTTGGCGTCGATCACCGCCGGCGATTGCAGCTTGAACTCGCCGATCGACTTGCCCTCGCCGAGGCGCAGGCCGAGCCAGCGCACCATCTGGCGCAGCGAAGGGCCGGTGGCGTTGAGGCTGCCCTCCAGGCGCCCGTCGCTCGAAAGGGCGCCGCGCACGGCAAGGTTGACGAGATCCCCGTTCAGCTTGCAGCGGATGTCGGACTGGCCGCCCGCGACCAGCACGGCCGCATCGGCGATCTTGGCGAAGAGATCGAGGGAATGGCCGCCCCAGGAGACCATGCCGACCAGGGACATGTCCCCCTGCGGGGACGGCCAGTCCAGCGTGGCGTCGGGCACGTCGATCCGCGCCGTGCGCCCGGAGCCGAGATCGATATAGGTGATGGTCCCGTTCAGGAGCCGGATCGAGGACAGGGGCAGGCGCACGTTCGGGTTCTTCGCCGCGATCTCGGCCAGCGCGCCGGTGTGGAAGCCCCAGGAGGAGTTGCCCTTGTCGTCGGCGACCAGCGCGATGTGCGGCCCGAACAGGGTGAGGTCGGCGACGCGGACGCGGCCGGTGAGCAGGGCGGCGAAATCGAGCGTGCCCACCGCGGCGTCCGCCTCGAGCAGCGGCGGCGTGCCGGGCAGGCCGGGGATGGCGATCTTCTCGACGCTGATGCCTGGCACCGGCACGAAGACCAGCCGCACCGGCCCGTCGATCACCGGGCTGCGACCGGTCAGGGCCTCGATCTGTCCCGAGACGGCGCGGCGCAGCGCATCCTCCGGCACCGCCCAGGCGATGACCGCGGCGAACGCCACGAGAGCGGCGGCGATGGTCGCCAGAGCCAGCCCGATACGCTTCATGTGGACTGCGCGCCCCGTTTGCGTGAATGCTGCCAGCGCCCGGCCCGGCGCCTGCTGGGATTGCCTGAATCGAAAGCCGTGCGGACTATAGTTGGCGCGCCATCATGGTCAAACAGAGGCCGCCCTGCGACGGCCGCGGGGAGCGCATCATCCCGCTTGTTTCCGGCCGGAGCTTCCTCGTAAGACTCCATGAGACCCATGCCATCCGAGCGCGCCATGCCCGAGCCGATCGACACGCCCCTGTGGTCCCCCTCGCCCGAAAGGGTGGCGGCCACGCAGGTGACCGCCTTCCGCCGCCAGGCCGAGGAGCGCCACAAGCTCACCCTGCCGGACTATCGCGCCCTGCATGCCTGGTCGGTGCGCGACCCCGCCGCCTTCTGGGACCTGCTGTGGGACGTCTGCGGCGTGATCGGCGAGAAGGGCAGCCGCCGGGCCGTCGACCTCGACCGCATGCCCGGGGGGCGCTTCTTCCCGGATGCGCGGCTGAACTTCGCCGAGAACCTGCTGCGCGGCGGCGCCGGCGAGGCCATCGCCATGGTGTTCCAGGGCGAGGACAAGGCCTCGCTGCGCCTGACCTGGCAGGAGCTCTTCGACCTGGTCTCGCGGCTGCAGCAGGCGATGCGGGCGGCGGGTGTCGGTGTCGGCGACCGCGTCGCCGCGATGATGCCGAACCGGCCGGAGACCATCGCCGTCATGCTCGCCGCCGCCTCGATCGGCGCGATCTTCTCCTCCTGCTCGCCCGATTTCGGTGAGCGCGGCGTGCTCGACCGCTTCGGCCAGATCGAGCCGAAGCTGGTCTTCGCCGTCGACGGCTACTGGTATGCCGGCAAGCGCATCGCGATCCGCGACAAGCTCGCGGCGATCGCCCCGCAGCTGCCCTCGGCGGTCCGGACCGTGATCGTGCCCTATCTCGGCGAGGCCGAGGCGGTGGCGGCCGCCCTGCCGAACGGCATCACCCTCGAAGGCTTCCTCGCGCCGTTCGCGCCGGCACCGCTCGGCTTCGAGCGGCTGGCCTTCGACCACCCGCTCTACATCCTCTATTCCTCCGGCACGACCGGCGTGCCCAAATGCATCGTGCACGGAGCCGGCGGCACGCTGCTGCAGCACCTCAAGGAGCACCGCCTGCAATCCGACATCCGGCCGGGCGATGCGGTGTTCTACTTCACCACCTGCGGCTGGATGATGTGGAACTGGCTTGCCTCGGCCCTGGCCTCGGGAGCCAAGCTCGTGCTGTTCGACGGCTCGCCCTTCCACCCCGAGGCCTCGGTGCTGTTCGACCTCGCCGAGCGCGAAGGCGTGACGTTGTTCGGCACCTCGGCCAAGTATATCGACGCCGCCCACAAGGCCGGGCTGACGCCGGCCAGCACGCACGACCTCTCGGCGCTCCGGCTGATGACCTCGACCGGCTCGCCGCTGTCGCCGGACGGCTTCGCCTGGGTCTATCGCAAGGTGAAGCAGGACCTGCACCTCGCCTCGATCTCGGGCGGCACCGACATCGTCTCCTGCTTCGTGCTGGGCGATCCCACCAGCCCGGTCTGGCCCGGCGAGATCCAGGCCGCCGGGCTCGGGATGGCGGTCGACGTCTGGAACGACGACGGCAAGCCGGTGCGCCAGGAGAAGGGCGAGCTGGTCTGTACCCGGCCCTTCCCGTCCATGCCGGTGCGGTTCTGGAACGATCCGGACGACAAGAAGTACCACGCCGCCTATTTCGAACGCTTCGACAATATCTGGCACCATGGCGACTTCGCGGAATGGACGGCGCATGGCGGCCTGATCATCCATGGCCGCTCGGACGCCACCCTCAATCCCGGCGGGGTGCGGATCGGCACCGCCGAGCTCTATGCCCAGGTGGAGAAGATCCCCGAGGTGCTGGAGAGCCTCGCCATCGGCCAGGACTTCGACAACGACGTGCGCATCGTGCTGTTCGTGCGCCTGCGCGAGGGCCTCACCCTGGACGACGCCCTGGTCGGGCGGATCAGGACGCAGGTGCGCACCGGCGCCTCGCCCCGGCACGTGCCGGCGAAGATCCTGCAGGTCGCCGACATCCCGCACACCAAATCGGGCAAGATCACCGAGCTCGCAGTGCGCGACGTGGTCGCCGGGCGGACGGTGAAGAACAAGGAGGCGCTGGCCAACCCGGAAGCGCTGGAGCTGTACAAGGACCTGCCGGAGCTGAGATCTTAGGCAGAAGCTTCTCACGACGCAGCGGGGGCGGCTGAAGGAAGAGAGCGGGGCCTCTCCGAGCGTAGCGCTTCCAGATGCCTCGTGCACCCCAAATGCGGGTCCAGTCACTTTATGGGCTTGATGATATAGTGAAATCACCATATACACTCGGAACGAATGGTGAAGCCACGGATCAAACCGCTCGTCTGGATCGGCTCCAGTTACAGGGATTTTTGCGAATTGCCCGAAGAGGTCCGTTCGCACATGGGCTATGCTCTCTATGTCGCGCAACAAGGCGGCAAACACCGAGATGCCAAGCCGCTCAAGGGGTTCGGCGGCGCCGGCGTCGTCGAGATCGTCAGCAGTCAGCGCGGCGACACATTTCGCACGATGTATGCCGTGCGCTTTGCAGAGGCGGTTTGCGTGCTTCACGCGTTCCAGAAGAAATCGAAATCCGGCCGCGAGACGCCGAGGTCCGACATGGATCTCGTCGAGAGGCGGTTGCATGAAGCGGAAAAGCTTATGCGAGGAGAGACCCGATGAACGACACGGAGTATTTCACGGGATCTGGGAATGTCTTCGCCGATATCGGACTTCCGAATGCCGACGAACACCTGATCAAGGCGCAGCTCGTCTACAAGATCGATCATATCATGAAAAGCCGTCGCCTGAAGCAAGTCGATGCCGCTGCCATGCTCGGCGTGAAACAGCCGGACGTGTCAAAAATGCTGCGCGGCGACTTTCGCCAGTTCTCGGTCGAACGGTTGATGCGATTTCTCGTCGCTCTCGGGCAGGATGTGGAAATCGTCGTGAAGCCGGCTGTCCCGCAAGGCGCAGCACATGGTCATTTGTCGGTGAGTTGACCGGCCTCCGGACGTTTCCGCCTCGGGCGGTCCGTCCCGATTCCTTGGATCGATCGTTTCGGTTGGACGTGAACATGCGCATCCTGGTCCTGCAGCACCTCGCCTCCGAGCATCCCGGCGTCTTCCGCGCCTTCATGGCCGCCGACGGCGTCGCGTGGGACGCGGTCGAGCTCGACGAGGGCGGCGTCATCCCGCCGCTGGAGCCCTATGACGCGCTCTGGGTGATGGGCGGGGCGATGGACGTCTGGGACGTCGACGCCTATCCCTGGCTGATCGAGGAGAAGCGCGTCATCCGCCGCTGGGTGCGCGAGCTGAACCGGCCCTTCCTCGGCGTCTGCCTCGGCCACCAGCTGCTCGCCGACGCGCTCGGGGGCACCTGCGGCCCGCAGCGCCCGCCCGAGGTCGGCGTCTTCGACATCGAGCTGACGGCCGAGGGACGGGAGGATCCGCTGTTCGCCGGCCTGCCCGCCCGGTCCAAGGCGCTGCAATGGCATTCTGTGCGCGTCGCCCAGCCGCCGGAGGGCGCGCGGGTGCTCGCCAGCTCGTCGCTCTGCCGCGTCCAGGCGATGCAGGTGGCGGACCGGGCCTGGGGCCTGCAGTACCATGTCGAGGCGGAAGCCGGCGTGGTGCGGGACTGGGCCTGCGTGCCCGAGTACCGCCGCGCCCTGGAGGAGACGAACGGCCCGGGCGCCATGGAACGGCTGCAGGACGACATGGCCACGAACGCCGCCGATTTCGCGGCCAATGCCGCGATCCTCTGGCGCAACTTCGCGCGCCTGGCGCGGGGGTAGCGGGCACTCTACGCCGGGCCGGCGCCGTCCGCCGCGTCGGCGAGGTCGCCGGCGAGGCGAAGGATCAGGGGCTTCAAGGCGAGGCGCTCGAGCCATTCGCCGGGAATCCCGGAAAGTCCATAGACGGCGCCGGCGATCTGGCCGGCGACGGCGGCCGTGGTGTCGGCGTCCTCGCCGAGATTGGCCGCCAGCAGGATCGCCGACCGGAAATCCGTCGTCCGCGACACGGCCCAGACCGCCGCCTGGAGGGTATGGACGACATAGCCGGACCCGCGGATATCCTCGCGCGCAAGGCCGCGCCAGCCGCCCTTGATCCGCAAAGCCGCCGGCCCGTCCAGGATATCGGCCAGGGGCTTGCCGGCGATCGCGTCGGCGAGAAGGTCGGCGAGGATGCCGGAGGCCTCGATGCATTCGTCGGCCGCGTGCGTGGTGATGGTCTGTGTCCTGGCGACGTCCTGGAGCTTCGATCGATCGTTCCAATGCCGGATCGCCACCGGCGACAGCCGCATCAGCGCGCCATTGCCCGCGGTCCCCGGATCCCTGGAGCCGGCGAGCGGATTGCCCGTCCGCTTGAAGTGCAGCAGGGCCTGCAGCGTCGTGCCGCCGATATCGAAGCACCAGCCCGTGCAGGAATATCGCCCGTTCTCATGCCACTCGACGAAGCGGGTCATCAGCGCCGCCGGATCGAGATCGGGGTTCTCGCGGAGGCTGTCCGCGAGAGCGAGCGCCATGGCGGTGTCGTCCGTCCATTCCCCCGCCGCAAGCTGAAAGGGACCGCCGCCGATCATGTCCGTCAGCAGCGCATGGGCCGGCTTGGCTTGAAATTCGATGGTGGTGCCGACCGCATCGCCGGCAGCCAATCCGACGAGGGCGCCGACGGCCCTGTCGCGAATCGACGCGCCGTCATCGCGTCTCCCGACCGGCGGCGTCCTCCCGCCCTCCTCGCGCCAGGCCTTCAGCAGGCCCTGCCGGGACACGACGGGACCGACGGCCTCGAGGACGCGGCGAATGGCGATATCCGGGCCGAGCCCCATGTCCGCGAGCAGGCACGCCGCAACCATCGCGGCCTCGTCGGGCCCGCCCTCGCACGCGACGGCGAGATGCGCGCCCCTTGCCAGAAGCGCCGCGAGCGTCGCCGAGAGCTCGGCGGCGCCCGGCCCGGCGCCGTCGCCCTCCGGCCAGGCGTGCCACTCCATGAAGCGGCGACGGATTTCCGAGGCTGCCTCGATGCTGTCCCGGCCGAAAGGGCGCTCGGCCAATGTGACGACTGCGGCTGCATTCCACCGGGCGAGAGCATCGAGATCTCCGGTCCAATCGCGACCTCCAGATCGAACCTCGACATCGGATCGCCCCCGGCCCGCGAAGGGCCAAAGGCCGATTCGACCGCCGCTCGCCACGGTCTCGATCTCCACGATGCCGGCACGCCCATGGCCCATGTCGCGATATCCTTCCTTCGGAGACGAGTCCGGCGATGCCCCGGAGGGCGGTTCCGGCCGGCGAGTTTATACTTGCGCCGGCGCCCTCAACCATGATGAACAACCCGTGCTCGACATCGACGCGAGACCAGGCCTCGTGGAAGACGTAAGATAGGGCCGAGGAAACAGGCCGAACGGGGGAGGCTGATGCCCGACGGACAGACCCACAGCACCACCGGCATCCCGATGCCGGCGCCCGATCCCGGGATCCTGGCCCGGCGCCAGCGCATCGTCGACGGGCTGTCGGCGCTGCTGCCGGGCGAGCAGGTGATCGCGAGCGAGGACGAGCGGCGCGCCTACGAGACCGACGCCTTCACCGCCTATCGGCAATTGCCGCTGGCGGTGGTGCTGCCGCAGACCACCGAAGAGGTCGCGGCGGTGCTGAAATTCCTCAACGCCGAGCGCGTGCCGGTGATCCCGCGCGGCGCCGGCACCTCGCTCTCCGGCGGAGCCCTGCCGCAGGCCGACGCCGTGGTGGTGGGCCTCGCCAAGATGAACCGGGTGCTGGCGCTCGACTTCAAGGACCGCACCGCCCGCGTCCAGGCCGGCATCACCAATCTCGGCATTTCCGGCGCCGTGGCGCACGAGGGCTTCTTCTATGCGCCGGATCCCTCCAGCCAGCTCGCCTGCACCATCGCCGGCAACATCGCCATGAACTCGGGCGGCGCCCATTGCCTGAAATACGGCGTCACCACCAACAACATCCTCGGCGTGCGCCTGGTGACGCTGGAAGGCGACATCCTCGACATCGGCGGCGACGCGCTCGACGCGCCGGGGCTCGACCTGCTCGGCATCGTCATCGGCTCGGAGGGCCAGTTCGGCATCGTCACCGAGGCGGTGGTGCGCATCCTGCGCGCCGCCGAAGGGGCGCGGCCGATGCTGGTCGGCTTCGCCGCGCCCGAGGATGCCGGGCGCTGCGTCGCCGAGATCATCGGCTCCGGCATCATCCCGGTGGCGATCGAGTACATGGACCACCTCGCCATCGAGATCACCGAGGGCTTCGCCCATGCAGGCTATCCCCTCGACGCGGCGGCGATGCTGATCATCGAGGTGGAAGGGAGCGAGGAGGAGATCGACCGCCTGCTGGAGCGGATCAGCGCCATCGCCCGCCAATGCGGCGCCCGCACCCTCAAGGTGTCGACCTCGGAGGCCGAGAGCGCCGCCATCTGGAAGGGCCGCAAATCCGCCTTCGGCGCCACCGGCCGCATCGCCGACTATATCTGCATGGACGGCACCATCCCCACCGGCAAGCTGCCGATGGTGCTGACCCGCATGGGCGAGATCGTCCGCGGCTACGGCCTGCGCGTCGCCAATGTCTTCCACGCCGGTGACGGCAACCTGCATCCGCTGGTGCTCTACAACGTCAACGACGCCGGCGAGCGCGAGAAGGCGGAGGCTTGCGGCTTCGACATCCTGCGGCTGTGCGTCGAGGCCGGCGGCTGCCTCACCGGCGAGCACGGCGTCGGCATCGAGAAGCGCGACCTGATGCGCGAGCAGTTCGACGAGACCGAGCTCGCCCAGCAGATACGGCTGAAGCTCGCCTTCGATCCCCACTGGCTCCTGAACCCCGCCAAGGTGTTCCCGCTCGACCTGCGGCCGGCCGGCGACCTCCCGGCTGCGGCATGAGCGGACCCATCCAAGCCCCCGCCGACGAGGCGGAGCTGGCGCATGTCGTCGCCGAGGCCTTTGCCGCCCGCACGCCGCTCGACATCCGCGGCGGCGGCTCCAAGCGCGACGTCGGCCGCCCGGTGCACGGGGCAGCGGTCGGGACGGGCGGGCTTTCCGGCATCACCCTCTACGAGCCGGCCGAGCTGGTGATCGGGGCGAGAGCCGGCACGCCGCTCGCCGAGCTCACCGCCGCGCTCGACGCCAACGGGCAGATGCTGCCCTTCGAGCCGGCAGACTGGCGCGGCCTGCTCGGCTCGGGCGAGGCGCGGCCGACGGTCGGCGGCACGGTGGCGGCCAACCTCTCCGGCCCGCGCCGCCTGATGGCCGGCGCCTGCCGCGACGCGCTGATCGGCGTGCGCTTCGTCAACGGCCGCGGCGAGACCATCCGCAACGGCGGGCGGGTGATGAAGAACGTCACCGGCTACGACCTGGTCAAGCTGATGGCCGGGTCCTGGGGCACGCTCGGCATCGTCACGGAGGCGATCTTCAAGCTGCTGCCGAGGCCCGAGACCTCGGCCAGCCTGGTGTGGAGCGGGCTTACCGACGAGGATGCGGTGGCGCTGATGTCGGCGGCCGCCGGCAGCCCCTACGAGATCTCGGCGGCGGCGCACTGGCCGGCCGGGGACGGCATGCCGGCCCGCACGGTGCTGCGGCTGGAGAATTTCGCGCCCTCGGTCGCCTATCGCGCCGAACGCCTTGCCCGCGAGCTCAAGCGCCACGGCGCGCCCGACCGGCTGGACGAGGCGGCTTCGAGCGCGCTCTGGCGCGACATCCGCGACGCGGCGCCGCTGCGGGATGCGGCCGGTGCCGTCTGGCGGGTGAGCGTCGCGCCGTCCAGGGCCCCGGCCGTGGCGCTGGCCCTGCGCCAGGCCGGCGGCGCGGCGCGCCTGTTCGACTGGGGCGGCGGGCTCGTCTGGGCGGCGGCGCCGGAGACGGCGGAGGCCGCCGCGGCGATCCGCCGAGCCGCGGCCGCGCAGGGCGGCCATGCCACGCTGGTGCGCGGCAGCGAAGCCCTGCGCCTGGCGGTCCCGCCCTTCACCCCGCCCGCCGGGCCGCTCGCCGCCCTGACGGCGCGCATCCGGGCGGCGTTCGACCCCGCCGGCATCCTCAACCCCGGCAAGATGGGCGAGTGACATGCAGACCGATTTTTCGCCGGCGCAGCTCAGCGACCCGCAGATGCGGGAATCCGAGACAATCCTGCGCAGCTGCGTGCATTGCGGCTTCTGCACCGCCACCTGCCCGACCTATGCGCTGCTCGGGGACGAGCTCGATTCGCCGCGCGGGCGCATCTACCTGATCAAGGACATGCTGGAGGGCGGCAAGCCGGCCACCCCCGAGGTGGTCAAGCACATCGACCGCTGCCTCTCCTGCCTCTCCTGCATGACGACCTGCCCCTCCGGCGTGCACTACATGCACCTGGTCGACCACGCCCGGGCCCATATCGAGACGACCTATCGCCGGCCCCTGAGCGAGCGCATGGTGCGCGGCATCGTCGCGACGGTGCTGCCGAACCGCCGGCTGTTCCGCCTGGCCCTGGTCCTGGCGCGGCTCGGCCGGCGCGCCCTGCCGCTGGTGCGGCGCCTGCCGCAAGGCGAGCGCCTGGCGGCCATGCTGGCCCTGGCGCCCGCAGCGCTGCCCGCCGCGGCGACCCCGGTGCGCCCCGGCCGGTTCCCGGCCGAGGGCGAGCGCCGCGGACGGGTGGCGCTGCTCAGCGGCTGCGCCCAGCCGGTGCTGGCGCCCGGCATCAACGAGGCGGCGATCCGGCTGCTGAACCGCCACGGCGTCGAGGTGGTGCTGCCGTCCGGCGAAGGCTGCTGCGGTGCCCTTGTCCATCATATGGGCCGGGAGCACCGGGCGCTGGAGCAGGCGCGGCGCAACGTCGATGCCTGGACGGCCGAGATCGAGCGCGGCGGGCTCGACGCCATCCTGGTCACCACCTCCGGCTGCGGCACCACGATCAAGGACTACGGCTTCATGCTGCGCGAGGACGCCGCCTATGCCGCCAAGGCCGCCCGCGTCGCCGCCCTGGCCAAGGACGTCTCGGAATATCTGGCCACGCTGTCGCTGCGCCCGGCGCGCGCGCTCGACCAGACCGTCGCCTACCATTCCGCCTGCTCGATGCAGCACGGCCAGAAGATCGTCGCCGAGCCCAAGACCCTGCTCAAGCGCATGGGCTTCACGGTGAAGGATCCGCCGGAGGGGCACCTGTGCTGCGGCTCGGCCGGCACCTACAACATGCTGCAGCCGGAGATCTCCGGCCGGCTGCGGGCCCGCAAGGTGGCGAATATCGAGAAGACCGGGCCCGACCTGATCGCCACCGGCAATATCGGCTGCATCACCCAGATCGCGCAGGGCACCGCCATCCCCATCGTCCATACCGTCGAGCTGCTGGACTGGGCGACGGGCGGCCCGAAGCCGGGGGCGCTGGAGGGCATCGGCCCGGCCTGAGAGGCCGGAGCGCGAGACTACCGCCCGACGTCCTCGCGATAGGCAGTCTCGTAGAGCGTGCGCTGGCGCTTCAGCGCCGTCAGCGCGTTGCGCAGCAGGATGGCGACGGTGACCGGGCCGACGCCGCCCGGGACCGGCGTGATCCAGGCGGCGACCTCGCGCACCGAATCGGTGTCGACGTCGCCGATCACGCTCTCTCGCCCCTCGGCGTCCTTGACGACGTTGATGCCGATGTCGATCACCGCCGCCCCCGGCTTCACCATCTCGGCGGTGATCAGCCTGGCCTTGCCGACCGCGACGAAGAGGGCATCGGCGCGCCGGGCATGGATCGCCACCGAGCGGGTCATGTGGTGGCAGACCGTGACTGTCGCCCCCTCGCTCATCAGAAGGAAGGCGATCGGCTTGCCGACGATCTCGGAATGGCCGACCACCACGACCTCGAGGCCCTCCAGCTTCAGCCCGGTCGCCTTGAGCAGCTCCACCGACGCTGCGGCCGTGCAGGGCGCGAGGTCGAGCTGGTTGTAGACGATGTTGCCGATCGAGGCGGGGTGCATGCCCTCCACGTCCTTCATCGGGTGCACCGCCCCTTGCAGCGCCTTCAGCGCGATATGTGCCGGGGCCGGGCGTTGGATGATGATGCCGGTGACGCGCGGATCGGCATTCATCGCCCTGATCGCCACCTCGAGCTCGGCCTGGGTGATGGAAGCGGGGAAGTTGCGCTCCTCGAAGGCGATGCCGGCGCGCTCGGCCTGGCGCTTCTGGTTGCGGATATAGACCGCCGCCGCCTCGACGTCGCCGATGCTGATCGACAGGAGCCGGGGATGCCAGCCGGCGGCAGCGAGCATCTCGGTCTCGCGGCGGACCTCGGCGATGATGGCGTCGGCGATCGGCTTGCCGCGAAGGTCGTGGGGGTGGCTCTGGACCATGCTTTGCTTCCGCCGACGAGGATATAATTATTCATACAGGGAAAAATATCTCCGCCAAGGGCGTGCTGCCAAGCGTCGCAGGCGGGCTCGCGCCGGGCAGGAGCACGGCTGCGCGTCCCGTGTCAATGCGCACGGCAGCGGCCGGCGGGGCGGCTATCCTGTCCTCATCGATCGAGCGCAACACCGCGGCGATCCCAACCCAGAGGACGATACCGATGATCCGCAAGCTCGTGTCCGCCACTCTCGTCGCCGCCACCCTCGCGGGTGGGGCTCTCGCCACCACCACCTCCGCCCAGGCCGGCGGCTATGGCTACGGTGGCGGTTATGGCGGTGGCTACGGCGGTGGCTATGGCTACTCCTATCAGCCCAGCTACAGCTACACCTACCAGCCGACCTGCTACTACGAGACGCGCCGCGTCAACGACGGCTACGGCTACTATCGCTATGTGCGCGTGCGCGTCTGCCGCTGAGCGCAGCCGCTCCACCTGCCATATCTCCGGAAAACCCCGCCTCGGCGGGGTTTTCTGCGTTTGCGCCCCGGACCGCGCCTCGCCCCCACCCGTCGTCGGGGGCCGCGCAGCAGCCGGCGGCGCTTTACACTGCAACGCGGGATAAATAGGGTCCTGCCCGCAAGTGCCGCCGGCCGCTCTTTCCCACCGTGGCGCCGATCCCAGATGGAGACCAGCCAATGTCCGCCAGCCTGCCTCACGGCGTCGCGATATCGGGCGCGATGGATGCGCGCTTCGACGAGATCCTGACGCCCGAGGTGCTCGCCTTCGTGGCAGGCCTGCAGCGCAGCTTCAACACCCGGCGCAAGGCGCTGCTCGCCGCCCGGGCCGAGCGGCAGAAGCGGTTCGACGCCGGCGAGGTGCCGGGCTTCCTGGCCGAGACCAAGGCGGTGCGCGACAGCGACTGGACGATCGCGCCGCTGCCGGCCGACCTCCTCGACCGCCGCGTCGAGATCACCGGCCCCACCGACCGCAAGATGGTGATCAACGCGCTGAACTCCGGCGCGAAAGTGTTCATGACCGACTTCGAGGACGCCAATTCGCCGACCTGGGCGAACTGCATCGAAGGCCAGATCAACCTGAGGGATCGCTGGGCCGGGCGGATCGACTTCACCGATCCCACCACCGGCAAGGCCTACACGCTCAAGAGCGGGCCTGCGGTGCTGATCGTGCGCCCGCGCGGCTGGCACCTGGACGAGGCGCATGTCACGGTCGATGGCGAGGCGATGTCGGGCTCGCTGTTCGATTTCGGCCTCTATCTCTTCCACAACGCCAAGGTGCAGCTCGCTGCGGGCACCGGCCCCTATTTCTACCTGCCCAAGCTCGAGAGCCACCTCGAGGCGCGGCTGTGGAACGACGTCTTCGTCGCGGCGCAGGAAGGGCTCGGCCTGCCGCGCGGCACGATCAAGGCGACGGTGCTGATCGAGACCCTGCCGGCCGCCTTCGAGATGCACGAGATCCTGCACGAGCTGCGCGAGCACGTCGCCGGCCTCAATTGCGGACGCTGGGACTACATCTTCTCCTTCATCAAGAAGCTGGCCAAGAACCCCGCCTATGTCCTGCCCGACCGCAGCCAGGTGATCATGGGCGAGGCCTTCCTGCGCGCCTACAGCCTGCTCCTGATCCAGACCTGCCACCGGCGCGGCGCCTTCGCCATGGGCGGCATGGCGGCGCAGATCCCGGTCAAGAACGATCCGGCGGCGAACGAGGCCGCCTTCGCCAAGGTCCGCGCCGACAAGGAGCGCGAGGCGAGCGACGGCCATGACGGCACCTGGGTGGCGCATCCCGACCTGGTGCCGGTGGCCATGGAGGTGTTCGACCGGCTGATGCCCCAGCCCAACCAGCTCGACAAGCTGCGCCCGGACGTGGCCATCGACCGCGCCGATCTCCTCAAGGTGCATCGCGGCACCCGCACCGAGCAGGGCGTGCGCGACAATATCCGCGTCGGCGTGCTCTATCTCGAAGCCTGGCTGCGCGGGCGCGGCGCCGTGCCGATCTACAACCTGATGGAGGACGCGGCCACGGCCGAGATCTCGCGGGCGCAGATCTGGCAGTTCGTCAAGTACGGCGTGACGCTGGAAGGCGGCATCACCGTGACGCCGGCCTGGTTCGAGACGGTGTTCGAGCAGGAGATGGAGCGGGTGAAGCGCGAGGTCGGCGAGGCCGCCTTCGCCGGCGGCCGCTTCCCCGAGGCGGTGGCGCTGTTCAAGACGCTCTCGCTCGCGCCGGAGTTCGAGGAGTTCCTGACGCTGCCGGCTTACAGGCTGATCGCGTAGCGACGCCGGATCCCGCCCCCGCCGCAGAGGGCCGGGCGCCCCTGCCGCGCGGCGCCCTCTATTCCGCCAGCACCCGCATGGGCGGGAACACCACCTCGACGATCGTGCCGGCATTCTTGGCGGACTGGATGGAGAAGGTGGCGCGGTTGGCCTCCACCAGCGCCTTGGTCAGCGGCAGGCCGAGGCCGGTGCCGCGGGCGCTCGCGCTGGCGGTGGCGACCTGGCGGAACGGCTCCAGCGCCACGGCCAGCTCCTTCTCGGTCATGCCCTCGCCGGTGTCGCGCACGCGCAGCACCGCCTCGCCGCGCTCGGACAGGGTGGTGGAGACGATGATCTGGCCGGCGGGCGGGGTGAACTTCACCGAGTTCGACAGGAGATTCAGGACGATCTGGCGCAGGCTCCGGCCGTCGGCCACCACATTGGGCAGCCGGGGGGCCAGGGCGCTGCGGATGATGATCCGGCCGCCATTGGCCTGCGGCTGCATGATCGCCACCGCCTGCTGCACGACCTCGTTGAGGTCGACGCTGGCGAAGGAGAGCTCCATCCGCCCCGCCTCGATCTTGGAGAGGTCGAGCAGGTCGTCCACCAGGCTGATGACATGGCCGCCGGAGGCGTGGATATCGCGGGCATAGGCACGGTAGCGGTCGTTGCCGAGCGGGCCGAAGCGCTCCTCCATCATCAGCTCGGCGAAGCCGACGATGGCGTTCAGCGGCGTGCGGATCTCGTGCGAGATCTTGGCCAGGAAGTCCGACTTCTGCGAGGAGGCGTCCTCGGCCCGACGCCGGGCATCGGTGAGCTCGGCCTCGGCCTTCTTGAAGGTGGTCATGTCGCGCAGCACGGCGCAGAACCGGCTGCCGTCCGCCTCGCCGATCCGCCCGAGCGTCATGGAGAGCGGCACCAGCCCGCCCTGGCGCACCCGGCCCGTGACCTCGCGGCCGTCGTTGAGCACGCTGGCGACGCCGTTCCGGCGCAGGCTGTCGAGATAGTCGAAGGCAGCCCGATGGCTCTCCTGCGCCAGCAGCATGGCCAGGCTCTTGCCGGCGATCGCCTCGGTCTCGTAGCCGAACAGCGCCTCGGCGCTGCGGTTGATGCCGACGATGCTGCCGTCGGCGTCGAGAATGATGACGCCGTCCGTGGCGGTGTCGAGCACCGCCTGCAGCTCGTCGGCCCGGCGCCCGGCGGCAAGGGCCGCCTGTCGGGCATCCTCGGCCGAGGTATCCCCTGGCGGCGGCGCCGCCGGGGGCTCGACCGGCAGCACCAGGCGCCGCCGGATCGAGATCAGCAGCGCGCTCTCCCCGTTCCAGGGCGTGGTCTGGACGCGCCCGTCGACCGCGATGGTCTCCTCGTCGGCGCGGCGCAGCAGCACGCCCGCGCCGGCGGCGTCCTCGTCCGGCCGGCCGAGCGGGCCCGGACCGGCGAACAGCCGCTCGAGGCCGCCGGCCCGGCGCATGGCCTCGATATCGGCATAGCCGGTGAGATCGAGCAGGGTGCGGTTGGCGAAGAGCAGGTCCTCGCCGCGCGCCACCAGGATGCCGAGCGGCAGGCGGTCGATGAAGCCGAGCGGCACGTATCCCTGCGGAGCCTGGTCGGGCGAGTCCCGGTCGGACAGGGCGTGGACGGGCGTCTCCGGTGGCGCGCCCTCGCGCGCCGGCTCGGCGCTCTCGGCCGACACGGCCTGCGGCGGGGCGGACGGCTCCGCCTGGGCGAGCTGCCGGCGCACCGCCTCGACCAGCGCCTTGGCCTTCGCCCCGGCAACATCGTCGTCCGCGCTCCAGCGCGCCTCGTCGGCGACGGCGCTCGGCCGGTCCGCCGGGGCCTCGACCGTCGGCGAGGCCGCGTCGACGGCACCGGCCGGCGCCTCGGCTCGCTCCGCCGTGCCGGCGGCATCCGCCGGGGGCTGCGGCTCCGCGGGCGCATCCGGCACGCGCTGGCCGGCGGATGCAGGCGGCCCCTCCTCGTCGCCCTCGACCCGGGCGCCGAGGGCGCGGGCGATCTCGCGAAAAGCATTGCGCTCGGACGGCGAGAGCGCCGGCCGGTCGAGCGCGACCGGGCGGCCCTGGTGCAACCGCACCACGTTCGAATCGCTCAGGGCACGCGCCTCGCGCGCCGCGGCCAGGGGAATGACCGGCGTCGTGCCGGCATCGGTCGCAGGCTCCCGGCGGTCCGCGGCGGCCTGTTCCGAAACGGGCCGCGCCTCCTCGGTGGCGGTGCTCGCGACCGGCGGCTCCGCCTCGGGCGGGACCGGTGCGGCAGCTTCGCCGGCCGGGTGCTCCGCCTCGGCATGGATGCCGCCAACCGGCTCCACCACGGCGTGCAGCGGCCGCTCCGCCTCCGCCGGGACCGGCGCGGCGCCTTCGCCGGCCGGGGGCTCCGCCTCGGCATGGACGCCGCCAACCGGCTCCGCCACGGCATGCAGCGGCGGCTCAGCCTCGGCGTGAACCGGCGCGGCGCCTTCACCGGCCGGGTGCTCCGCCACGGCGTGGATGCCAGCTCCCGGCTCCGCCACGCCGGGCACCGCCTCCTCCGGCCCGACCATTGTCGCCGGCGAGATCGGCAGCTCCGCCTCGGCCGGGACCGGCGCGGCGGCCTCGCCGGCGGGGGCGGCCCCCTCGGCCTGGATGCGGGCCTCCGGCGCCGTTGCGCCGTCCATCGGCTGCTCCGGTTCGGCCGCGGCGACCGGCGCGACCGGCGGATCGGGGACGATGGCCGGCGGCGACTGTTCCGCCTCGGGGGAGGCCGCGGCGGACGGAGCCGGCGTGGCTTCCCCAGCCGCCTCGCCGGCATCCGGCATGATGGTGGGCGGACGGCAGATGCCGAAGCCGCGGAAACCCTGGAAGGCGCGGTTGCGGTCGAACACCGGCAGGGCGCTCATCTCGATGGCGGTCAGCGTGCGCGCCGCCGGGTCCGGCCAGGTCACGCCGAGGCCGGTCCAGGTGGCCTGGCCGGCAAAGGCGCGGGCCAGCGGGCCGTCCGGGTCGAGGCCCGCCTCCGCCGCGACCTCGGCGAAACGCCGGCCGTGCCATAGCGTCGCAGCCTCGCCGATGCCGGTCGCCAGCTCGGGCGAAACCGAGACGAAGCGGCCGTCGGCCGCGGTCTGGAACACGAAGCGGATCGGCGCCGTGCGTAGCGGCAGCCGTTCGGGCACCGGCACGGCCGTCTCCGCCTCAGGCTCGGCGGCCGGGGATGCGGGCGGCTCGGGCTGCCCGCCGGCCGCCAGATCCGGCGGGGTGCCGGCGGCCTCGCCGGCAACGGCGAGATCCGGAGCCGGGCCGGCGCTCGGTTCGGCGAAGGCAGGCTCCGCCGCCGCTTCCGGCGGCGGCCCGGCCTCAGCCTCGGCCCGGTCTGCCGGGCGATCGCCGTCCGCCGATCCTTCCGGCTGGAGCACGGGCGCAGCCGGGGCCGCATCGGCGGAGATCGCCGCCGGGGGCGCAGGGCTCTCCGAGGCGGCCGGTGCGGTCTCTGCGGCCGGACCGCCCGGCCGCAGGGGAGCGGCGCCCTCCTCGTTCGGCAGCCAGCGCCAGGTCGGCGGCTCGGCGGTCTCCGGCGCGGGTTTCGGCAGGCCCGCGGCCGGCTCCGCCGCCGGCCCACGCCGCAGCCAGCGCGGCACCTCGGTCGCGGTCATCAGCAGCACGGCGGCGCCGTCCGGCGCCTCGAGCCGGCGGCAGGCGCAGGCGACCGGCGCCAGCCGGCCGAGACCGGGGAAGCGCAGCCGTTCGATCCTGGCGGCCCCGCCGCCCTGGACGACGCGGGCGATGCGCGCGGCATCTCCGGCGAGAGCGCCCGTCGCGGCCCGACCGCCCGCGACGTCCGCGACCGTGACGCCCAGGGCGCTCGCGCCCGCCGCATTGGCCCACAGCAGCCGTCCCTCGACGCTCCACACGAAAGCCGGGCGCGGATCGGCCGCCAATCCGTCCAGCCGGCGATCGCCCGCAAAGGCGGAGAACAGCGTCGCGTCGGTCATCACAATATCCCGCAGCGGTCGTGACGGGTGCCAACAACCCTAACAAAGTATGAATATAGATGGAAAATAAAACGGTAAATGCGAGACGGGCCGGTTAACACAGGGAGTGTCCGGCATGGTTAAAATGCTGCGCCGGCGCTATGCTCAGGGGGCGGATCCGGCTCGGCGGGGGCCCGGTCCAGCCTCGTCCGGCTGCCGGGCGTGGCCAGCCCTCGCGCGAGCGGCGATGCGAGTCCGGGCCTTACAGCGCCCCATGGAGAACGCGGCATGGTCGCCAAGCCTTCTTATGAAATCCCGACGGAGATGCGGGACTTTGCGGAAAAGAGTGTCGATCAGGCGCGCAAGGCGTTCAACGGCTTCATGGGCGCTGCCCACAGGGCCGCGGACACGCTGGAGGGATCGACCCAGTCGGTGCAGTCCGGCGCCACCGACATCGGCCGCAAGGCGATGGGCTATGCCGAGCAGAACGTCTCCGCCGCGCTCGACTTCGCCTCGCGCCTCGTCCACGCCCAGGACGCCGAGGAGATCCTGCGCCTGCAGAGCGAATTCATCCGCAGCCAGATTCAGAGCTTCGGCGAGCAGGCCCGCGACATCGGCACCGCCACCTCCAAGCTGGTGGCCGGCGTGACCCGGCCGAAGGAGTGACGGGCTGCAATCTGAGGGGTATTGGTATGAACATTGTGCATCGCAACATGATGTTGCGTTGCACAAGAAAATGACGTATAGGGCGGGCCTGGACGTAGGGAGCGGGCACGGTAGCCCGCCGCCCCAAGAATGCGTAGAGCCGGTCTGGAATGTTCGGGCGGCGGACCGGCGCTCGACTCATGCCGCCTTTCCCCAAGGAAACAGAAATGGCCCAGCCGAAACCCAAGTCCGATTCCATCGAAACGCCGTTCGAGACCGTCGCCAAGCTCGAAGTGCCCGCCGCCGTGCGCGACTTCGCCGAGAAGGGCGTGGCGCAGGCCAAGGACGCCTATGCCAAGTTCAAGCTCGCCGCCGACGAGACCTCCGACCTGATCGAAGGCACCTATTCCACCGCCTCCAAGGGCGTGACCGCCCTCGGCCAGAAGGCGCTGGAGACGGCTCGCACCAACACCAACGCGTCCTTCGACCACGCCCTGTCGCTGCTCGGCGTCAAGACGCTGTCGGATGCGATCGAGCTCAACACCGCCTTCCTGCGCAAGCAGGCCGAGACGGCGACGCAGCAGGTCAAGGAGTTCGGCGAGCTGGCGCAGAAGCTCTCGACCGAGGCGGCCGGCCCGATCAAGGCCCAGTTCGAGAAGGCCCTGAAGTTCCAGGCCTGATCCACCCGCTCGACACATGCCCCAGGCCCGGACCCGCTCCGGGCCTTTTTCATGGCTGCTTTCTCGGCAGCATCGCTCTTGAAATGCCCGGGCGTTCCGCGTAAACGTCCGCCCGCGGATGCAGTTGTAGCTCAGTTGGTTAGAGCGTCGGATTGTGGCTCCGAAGGTCGGTGGTTCGAGTCCACCCAACTGTACCACGCAAGCTTTTGATCAGGCTTGCCATTGCCGCAACCGTCCGGATGACGCCCGTCATGGCTTGGCGCTTTCCCGGGAAGGTTTGACAGCTTTCGTCCGCTGTCTGTTCGGTTCGGCGTCGAAGGATTCGACAACCCCGCGCATCCCTGCCTTGAGAGTGGCATCGTGCTTCGGCGTCTTCGCCAGCGCGCCCCGCAACTCGGGCCGGCCGGCCAGAAGACGGGTTCGCCTGTCTTCGAAAAGCGGATCGAGAGTTCGCCGCTCCGACATGCCGTTCGCGGCAAAGCCGATTTTTCAGCCGTGCATGACACATATCCCTTCGGGCAGGACGAGATCGCACGCGCTGGAACGCGCGGACCACCAGTAGCTACAATCTGCTCGACAGAAGGGGCAGTCTGTAGCTACACTCTGCCCATGATCGAATTCGATGCGGGCAAGAGCGCGAGCAACCTCGCCAAGCATGGCGTCCCGCTGGAAGCTGCGAGCCGGTTCGATTGGGAAACTGCCATCGTCACGATCGACGATCGCGAAGACTACGGCGAGTTGCGCTAGACGGCCCTCGGCTTCATCGACGCCACCTTACATCAGAGCGGAGCGGCATCATTCGCGTCATCAGCCTGCGCAAGGCCACAAGCAAGGAACGCAGATACTATGCCGAAAACATCTGAGGAACTGCGCGCTATGGCGCTCGCCTCCGCCGAGGCCGTGACGCCGGAAGAGGAAGCTGCGATCCAGGCGGGAATCGCCGCGGACCCCGACACGTTTGAATGGACGGAGCAGCATTTCGCGAAGGCGCGCCGCTTCCGGGGCCCGCAGAAAGAGCCCCGTAAGGTGCTCGTCTCGCTCCGTCTTGACGCCACCGTGATCGAGCGCTTCAAGGCTGTCGGCCCCGGCTGGCAGAGCCGCATGAACGAAGTCCTCAGGAAGGCGGTCGGCGTGTAGCCAGCCGTCGATGAACTCAAGCTTGGGGCGGCCTGTCGCGGCCTCGGCCGGAAACGTGTGGGCACCATGACCACACCTTCTGAGAGGATCGGATCGCGCCTCGCGCGCCGAACCTGCGCGGACCGGCTGCGGTCGATGCCGCCGAGCATTTGTCGTCACCGAAGCATTCGGCGGTCCTGTTATGTGTCGACCAGCGCACGGGCAAAATATCCCTTCTCCAAAGGAAGATCCGTTCACTTGTTTCCGGGACCTGTTAAAATTCGCCGCTCATGATTCGAAAAGGCGCGTGAATGGCAAAATTCATCAGCACATTCAACAACAAGGGCGGCGTTGGAAAGACCACTCTAACTTGGAATCTTGCGGACGCTCTGGCCGAGAGGGGAGAACGAGTCCTACTTATTGATTTTGACCCACAATGCAATCTATCTATTGCAATGCTTGGTGGAAATTCATTCAAAGATATCGTAAGCGATGTTGTCTCTGGCAAAACAATACGCGCGTTCTTGCAAGGTTATTTGCAAAACACAGGTCCGGGCCCTATTTAGACGCATACAGGACCGAATACAAATCAAAACGTCAAGATCGTCGCCGGATATTTTTGGCTCAATGTGTATTCTGACGCGCTCAGCGTAGGTAGTGACTTACTAACTGGAAACGGCATTGCGAAATTCACAGCAATACGCATGTTAGAAGCCAAATTGAAGCAAGCTGGCGAGGAGTTTGACTATGTCATGGTCGACCTACCTCCTTCTTTCGGAGGACTTGTTAGATCAGCCCTATATTCGTCCGACTACCTTATTATTCCATGCACATCAGATCCATTTAGCGAATATTGTATCAGCCTGATCGCGCAAATGTTGCCTCAGTTCGTGGCGGATTGGGCAAACGGCGTGGCGCGCTTCAAGCAAAATAATTATGGATCTAAAGAATATGACGATCTTGGCAAACCTGTATACGCTGGTTGGATTTTTAATGGATTCGATACTCGATCTGATAAGATGTTGAGAGCCGACCAAGCTCACTACCAAAAAATTGATGAGGCGAATTCAAATCTTGCCGGGGAATTACTTTTGAATATCGAAAAATATACTCCTGTTCGAAATACAGGAGGAGCGAGCTTTAACATTGGCAGAGTTGAGGACATGAATGTTCTTATCCAAAACAGTTTATGGCTGAACGTTCCTGCGGCAAAGTTAGACCAGCACCAGCAGGTGAAGGGCTTGTCAGGAGACAAGCAGAAATGGTCCGCCGCACAGCTCGCATTGATCAGAAAGATACAGACCCAGATCAACGGAGTGGCGGACTCGATCATCGCAACTCTATGAAGGCACGAGACGGAGACTCGCCTTCAGGCGCAGCCAAGGGGGGAAGGGGGCCTGCAATGCAGACACCCCTTGATCATCGCCCAGCGTGAGTGAAGCCTCGCCGGACGACGATGAAGGGGGTCCGTGCACCGCGCCCGCCCCTTCCTTATGGCTGTCGGCATCCCTACGGGCAAAGGTTCAGCACGGGCTGCCAGAAGAGGGCTTCACCGCGGCAGCAGTTTCACAGTCGTGAACGAGCGGAAGCTGCCCATGCTCTCGCCTTCACCGCTAAGTTGCACACCCTTTCCGAGCGTCACGGAGACGCCACGGCCGATCAGGTTTTTCGGGATCTCCGTCGCCTCGTTCCAGGGGTCGCAGGTCTTGGCCACACACAGGCCGACGATCTCCTTGCCTGCGGCCGTGGCGATGGTCAGATAGCAGTTGTCGCCGCACTGGAAGGCCTTGATTGTGCCGACGATCTTTGCCGGATCCTTCGCAAGGACCGGAAACGCGCTGCAGGTCGCAAGCGCAACGACGGTTGCAATCCGAATCATTGGAGAAGTCACTCCTGGCGAGTGCCGCTGGTTGCATTTCGTTGTAACTTTCCGCCATGATTGCCGCAACGGCAAGCTTCCGAGGCAAGGGGGATTTGATGGTCCGGTGGCTGTTTGTGGCGGCCATGGTCGCAGCGCCATTCGACAGCGCTGCGAGCCAGTCCCAAGGGCTGCTCGTGCTCACCGGCCAGTGCACCAAGCTGATTATCGCTGGATCCAACCGGACCAGTTCGTGTCTCAGCAGGGTGGGAAGCGAGACCTATGGTGACGGCACCGTTGTCTTCACGTTCCGGGCGAAGGACACCGTGCTTGCCTTCGTCGGCAGCGGACCTGGCCTTGGACCACGCAAAGGGGACGCCTTCCTGCCGGTTTCATCCGTCGGGTTGCAGATCGATGGAAGCGGGCGCGCGCCATTTCGAGCCGCAGCGCGGGGAACCTGCCGGTTCACAGACCCATGGAAGGGAAAACCCGCAACCGTCTCGTGCTCGGCGGCGATCGCAAAGGAGAGCTTCTCGGCGACCTTCAGATCAGACGGGGCGCCTCCAATGGCTCGGTAGCATCATCCCTACTGGCACGATCTCATCCCTCTGGAGCTTGCCTATGCGACGTTCCAACAAGCCCGATGGCTCGACGGACTATCGCTCCATGATCACCTGTTTCCTCTGCCGTGGCCGGTTCCAGCATGGCCAGCATGTCTATGACGGGCGGCTTCAGTCCTGGAACGAGGCAATTTGCAAGCGATGCGAGGCCGGCAATTGGGACGACATCATCTCAGGCACGTTTCCGCACCTCGAGCAATCGCTGGCGGCGAAGGGCATGCCTGTCGCGCTCAACAGTAAGGGATGGATCAACATCCCGCAGTGACCGTTGGCAAGAAAGACGCCGGTGGAACCAGATGCTCAAGAAATCCGAATGCAAGAAGGCAATCCGCCATTTGACCCACCGGTGGGCGGCCGAGACCGGGCTCGGTCCGGCATCGGGCGAGATATCCAGTTTCAGCGCCTTCAAGGCGTGGCTCCTGGAGATAGGACATTCTCAGTATCTGAGTTTTCGATCGAAAGGCGACCCGGACTACGATGCCGAAATGTGGTTCGATCAGGAGCTGAAGCAAACTTGGCGCAATTAAACATTCGCCGGATGCAATAGCTGTAAGACAATTCTGCATCGCGGGTGGACGATGAAAAACCACGGTCATATATGGTCTCTTATTGCTATTGTTCTTACGCTTATCGCAGGCTACTTTCTGGGTATCGCTGCCGCGGACAAAAATGCGGTCGATTGGGCATTTAAGTGGCAGTCAATATTCGGTACGATATTGACGATGGCCGTTACCGGTGTTGGCGCGGTTTTGTTGTACACCCAGATCAGCCAAGATCGAAGAATTGAAAATGAACGTCGACAACAACGAAACTATGCCAATCGCGCATCCCTGTCGCTCGCCCTGAGTTCCATCAGCGAATATTGTGAACATAATGTTGGAGTGTTAAGAAAACTTATTACTCAGTGCGCAGACGGCGTGCTTTCAAACAGAATAGCCGCGAAAACCAATTTCCCGACCATTTCTGACGGCACCGTCAGTTTTCTTCGAGATTTTATTGAATACTCAAATTTTAATCAAAGTCGCCCAATAGTTAAAATATTGGCCGAGCTTCAAGTACTTGACGCGAGACTTAAATCCATGCACGTAAGATCAAATTCATTAGATCGGAGAGAGTTGATTCTTAAAATTAATATCGAGCAATACATCATTAGCAACTGTGAAATATACACATACGCTTCTAAACTCTATGATTTCGCGCGAGAACATACCGATGAAATTTCTGAGGATTTGACGACAGACGAGATGATGAGTTCACTCAACAATCTTGGATTTCTCGGTGATGAGGCACCTGAGATCCGCGCAGCGATCCAGAGACTGTACGGAAATGTAGAGTAAATTCCGTTCCTTGCGCGGTGAACGCCTTGCTGTCTATGGGAGTATTGGAATTTCGCAGGTTTCTCGCTCGACGCCTGAAAGGTACCTGTATGACACAGGTGGGGACGCCTCGGCGTCCCAAGAGTCGACATTGGGATGCCTGGTCGGCACATAGGATGCGCACCCGAAAGCCGGAGCAACGCGCTAGGCCGCCGTCGCCCAGATCCGATCGCCTTCTGGTCACAGAGCACGTCATACTGCTCCGGGCAGGCCCGGCATGTCGGCACCAGCCGATAGCCGTCGATCGTCAGCTCCTCCACCTGGCCCGTGTCGAAACTCATCATCCCCTCCCCTTCCGGCGCCAGGGCGCGTCCTGCTCCCAGTCGCCGGCCATGATCGAGCCGTAGGGGTCGACATGGTCGGTCACCTCGGCCAGGTCGTATGCGGCGATCTGGGCCTGGACTGCCGCAGCGCTCTTGTAGGCGCTCGGCAGCTCGGAATGGTCCGGGATGCCGCAGAAGCTGCGGATATCGAGACCGCGCCCCGCGAGCCCCGCCAGCTCCCCCGCCAGCGAACCCGCGTTCTGGCGGGAATGCTGCGCGCGGCTGAGGTTGCGCCCGGCCCCGTGCGGCGCGAAGCCGAGCGCATCCCGGCGATCCCTATGGGCGGCGATCAGGATCGGCTCGGCCATGTTCATCGGGATCAGCGTGCGGCCGTCGTCGTCGGGCGAAAAGCCCCTCCAGGAAGGCGTGGCGCCCTTGCCGTGGTAGTAGAGCCCGTCGTCGCGTCGGAAGACGAAGTTGTGCTCGTTCCAGAAGCGGTCGGCGATCCGGTTGCCGAGCCTGCGGGCGGCGAGGTCGTGAATGGCGAAATGGCTGTCGCGCGTCCACAGGCGCACGAGCTGCAGCGCGTCCCAATAGGCCCTGCCCTCCTCGCTCGAGGCCTGGAGCCAGGCATTGTGCGCGGGCACCCGGGGCGCGACGATCGCGGTGTGCCGCTTCGCCGCCGCCATGCCCTTCTTGTAGAGCTGGGCGCCGAGGCCGCGCGAGCCGTGATGGGTGACGAGCACGGGGCTGCCGGTCGAGCGCAGGTGGCCGACATAGGCGAAATGGTTGCCGTCGCCCTGCGTGCCGAAATGATGCACCGCAAAGCCGGCGAGGTCGCGCAGGAAGGAATTGTCGCGCATGCGCTCGAGATGGGCCGGCGGCGCGAGCGGGGTCTCCCGCCCGCCCGGACCGAAATGCGTCACGGCCTGAACCGCGTCCAGGATCGCCTTCGGGTCGTCCCGGCGGTTGAACACCGAGATCGCCATCGAGCAGCAGATGTCGGCGGAATGGAAGCCGGGATGGATCGCGTCCTCGCAGGCGACCGCGCCGCCGACGGGAATCGTGCCCGGCGCCGAGCCCGAAGGGCAGGCGTCGGGCATCACCGCGCCGGCGACGATGGTCGGCACGCGCATCAGGGCGTCCATATGCGCGGTCACGGCCGCCAGGTTCTCGCGTTCGAGCTCGGTCTGCGGGTCGAGGAAGACGCCGTAGGACAGAGCATTGGTGCGCAGCAGGGTCTCGACGGGCGCCAGGCGCTGGGCCAGCTCGAACAGCCCCTGCTCGTCCATGCCGCCGGCCCGGGCCGCGTTGAGCGCCTCGATCGCCGGCTTGAACCACTTGCCCGGCTTGAAGCCCCAGGCGATCAGCGTGTTGCCGTCGATCATGTGCCGCCTCACATCCGTCCCCGCTCAGTGATAGCGCGACCGGAGGCAGGCGCCAGGCGCAATCGCACACGGCGGCCGTCGCCATTTGCTGCCGGCCGGCGACTCGGCCACCATGCCGGCGAGTCGACGGCTGCGTCCGCGGCTCGGCCGATCCCCCCAACGCATCATCCTTCGCGAGGTCACGATGACGGGTCACGCCAAGCGGCTCTGGGCGCTCAACGGGCCGACGCTGACGGATCCGCGCCACGTCCTCGTCGTCGGCGAGACCGGCACGGTGACGATCCCGGTTCCCGTGTTCCTGATCGAGCACGAGCGCGGGCTGGTCCTCATCGACACCGGGCTCGTGCCCGCGGCCGCCGTCGATGCCCGCGCGGTCTATGGGGCGCTGGCCGACAAGTGCCGGATCGACTTCAAGCCCGAGCAGGCCGTCGACCGCCAGCTCGCCCTCATCGGCTACGACGTGACCGACGTCACCCATGTCGTCATGTCCCATGCCCATTGGGACCATACGGGGGGCATGTATCTCTTCCCGCACGCCCGGTTCGTCATCGGCGAGGGCGAGCTGCAATACGCCTATTGGCCGATGCCGGCCGCGCCGCTGTTCCGCCGGGAGGACCTCGAGCCGACGCGTGGCTTCGACTGGCGCTTCTTCACCGGCGACTACGACCTGTTCGGCGACGGCAGCATCGTCATCCTGCACATGCCCGGCCATACGCCCGGCAACAGCAGCGTCCTGGTGCGCCTTCCGAGCCGCACCTTCCTGCTCGCCATCGACACCGCGCACCTGCGGTCGGGCTATGTGGGCGAGCGGCCGATGCCGTCCGACTGGAACACGCTGCTCTCGGTGCAGTCGATCCGCCGGCTGAAGCAGCTCGAAGAAAGCCTGCAGGCGACGCTGTGGATCTCGCACGATCCGGACGATTGGGCCTCGTTCCGGCACGCGCCGGACTTCTACGAGTGAGGCGGCTCAGGCGGGGCCCGGCTCGCGCAGCGAGCGGCCGCTATAGGCGATGCAGGGATAGGGCTCGAGACTGTCCTGGAAATGCAGGACGCTCTCGCCCCCGTCGAGGAGAAGGACGCCGATCTGGGCCGGGCCGCCCCGATAGTTGGGCTTGGCGGGGAGAAGCTCGAAGTCGTTCTGATAGGCGATGCCGTGCAGGGTCGACCAGGCCAGGCCGTTCCAGCACCCCGATGCCGCCCGGTGCGTATGGCCGGCGAAGACGTGGCGGACGGTGCCGGCGTCCGTCATCGCGCGGACGAGCGCCTCGGGCGCTTCGAGCCCGGCATGATCAATGAAGAACCCGGTCCTGAACGGCGGATGATGCATGAAGACATAGACCGGCTTCCGGCCCGCCTCGCGCAACGTCCGCCGGAACCAGGACAATCGGCGCGCGCAATATTCGCCGGCTTCGGAACCGGGCTTGTGGGTGTCGAGGAAGACGAGGACGCAGGCGTCCGTTTCGATCGTGCTCTGCACGAAGCCGTGCTCGTCGCAGGGCAGGTCCGGCTGCACCGTGCGGAAGATCGCCCGGTCGTCGTGATTGCCGAGGAGGCAGCGGACCGGCATCCGCAACGGCCTCAGGCCGTCGAGAAAGGTGCGGTAGGCGGCCTCGCTCGGGACGTCGACATTGTCGCCCATCACGACGCACAGGTCGGCATCGCCGGCGATCGCGTTGATGCGGGCGACGCAGGTGTCGAGCCGTCCGGCGGAATCGATGCCGCGCACGCGCTCGCCCCGCACCCTGACGTGCGGATCGCCGATCAGGACGACCTTCATGGCGATCACCGCTCGATGAACAGGAGAGGGGTTCGTCCCCGCATCATCAGCAGCACGTCGTTCATCGACGAGCCTTGCCAGCCGGCAAGATCGGCGAGCGTGATCGCGAGCCCTCCATCCGCGCCGAGAATGGTGACCTCGTCGCCCACCGCCGGATACGGCACGTCCGAAAGATCGAGCACGGCCTGCTCGGACGAGACCGACAGGACCGGCGCCTTGACGCCCTTGACGAGGGCGAAGGCGGATCGGCCCGGCGCCGCGACGGGATGGCCGTCCGCGCGGCCGAAGGGGACGACGCCGGTCGGGCCGGTGACGAGATCGGCATAGCGCAGGGCCGTGCCGGGCGTCCGGTCGGCAGCGTCCGCCGACAGGTGGATGATGCGGGTGCGCACGGCGGACAGCACGGGACGGAGCCCGGACACGTCGGCCATGGCGAGGGGAAGCGAGGTCTTGCCGAAGAGGAGGCTGCCGGGGGCGACCGCGTTGCAGCCGTCCTCGATGCCGTACAGGATTCCGGAGCTGGAACGCGCCTGCGTGACCGGGATATCCAGGCCCCTCGCGCGCAGCCTCCCGACGAGATCGCCGAAGCGCCGCGTGCGCTCCCGGGCAAAGGCGGCCCCTTCGGCGTCGGCGAAGGGCAGATGGGTGTAGAGGCCCTCGATGACGATGTTGGGCATGCGTGCGATCGACAGGATCGTGTCCTCCGCCGTGCGGATCGGGAGGCCGAGCCGGCCCCGGCCGGAATCGACCTTGACATAGACCCGGGTCGGCCCGGTCGCGGCGGACGAGACGGCCTCGGCCAATTCGAGCTGATGCACGGTCGGGATGAGGCCGAGCCGGAGGAGCGCCGGAATGCCCGCGGGCAAGGTGCTGCCGAAAATGACCAGGTCGGGCCGGTCCAGGCCGGCGCGGCGAAGCATCCCGGCGTCCGCGCAGGAGCCGCAGAAGATCGTCCGGGCGCCGAGCTCGACGAGCCGCTGCGATAGTTCGACGAGACCGTGGCCGAAGGCCGCGCTCTTCACGCAGGGGATGATCCTGACATCGGGACCCACCATCGCCCGGATCACCCCGAAATTGTGATCGAGCGCCCGGAGGTCGATCTCCATCCAGTTCGGACGCGTCGGATCGATCGACCGCCTGTCGGGAATGACCCGCTCGTCCATGGCATCGTTCATCGCGCTTCCCTGCCTGTGAGGTCCATGGCGCCTGCCGGACATGCCGGCGAAGGCACCGGTCTCGCGGCAATCGCAGCCGCCGCCTTCGCTCGCCTCAGAGATATCCTAGTTGTCTATGTTTGAGGGTGTCAAGCCGATCGCGGACGATCGCCCGGCCGCCATCGTCGGCTCAGGAGCGTCGAACCCGGCCGCAGGTCCCGATCAGGCTTCGGCCCCGGCGGACTCCAGCGCCGTCACCTTCCGGCACAGCCTCGAAAGCCATCGGCAGAAGGCCCGGGCGAGGTCCGGATTGTGGCTGCGGTCGACGGCATAGGCCCGGTACTGCATGCCGCTGGGAGCCCGCGAGCCCGGCAGGACTTCCAGAAGCCCCTTGCCGATCAGATCGGCGACGACGATCTGCGGCGTCACCAGCAGGGCCTGCCCGGTCGTGACCGCCGGCAGCGCGAGATAGTGATGGTCGTAGCGCGCGCCGGAGATGATGTCCGCGGTCTTCATGTCCATCCCGCGCAGCCAGGCCGGCAGGATGTCGGGCCGGGAGGTGACGGCGAGGACCGGCGTGGTGCGCAGGGCCTCGAGCCCGCGCCCGGCGACGCAGTCCGGCGCCCCGACGCAGACGAGCTGCTCGTCATAGATGTCCCAGCGATCCGCCGGCTCGGTCAGCACCAGGTCGCGCGTCACCAGCACGTCGAAACTGTCGGTCGAGACCGGCGCCGAGAGCGCGCTGATGACGTCGACGACCACCCCGCCCATCTCCTGGGAAAAATCCCGCAGGTTGGGGATGAGCAGCGTATAGGCGAAGGTCGACAGCGACGTGCGCACCACCAGGCGGCTCGTCCCGGCCCGGTCGTTTCGACGCATCCGCTTGGCGGTGAACAGGATCGATTCCAACGGCTCGGTGACGGCGTCGGCGAACAGGCGCCCGAAATCGGTCAGCACGCTCTGGCGCCCGCGCCGCTCGATCAGCTTGGTTCCGAAATAGGCTTCGAGGACGGCAAGGTGGCGGCTGATCGAGCTCTGGGTGATGCCCAGGCTTCGCGACGCCCGCGTCACGCCGCCGTCCCGGGCGATCTGGACGAAAGCGCGCACGGCATTGAGCGGCAGGTCGCCATTGTCCGGCATGGATCGCCCTCCCCCGCGCTGCGCTCGGTCAATCCGGAATCATCGCATTCATATCGAGTTATGCGATGGTTGCGACGGATTTGTAATTGATCGGTCGCAAAGATCGCCGATACATCCCGTCATACTAAAATCTGCGTGAACGCAAACCTTTCATCGTCGATCACGGGGCGGTCTCAGAGTCGCCGATAGAGGACCATGCCATGGCGACGATTTCCATCCAAGGAATACAAAAGTCGTTCGGCGCGACGACCGTGCTTCGCGATGTCTCTCTGGAAATCGCCGACGGCGAATTTCTGACGTTGCTTGGCCCCTCCGGCTGCGGAAAGTCGACCTTGCTTCGAATTCTCGCCGGGCTGGAGATCCAGACCGGCGGCACGGTGTCGATCGGCGAGCGCAGCGTGGACGGGTTGCGGCCGAAGCGGCGCGACGTCGCCATGGTGTTCCAGTCCTATGCCCTCTACCCGCACATGACGGTCGCCGCCAACATGGCGCTGCCGCTGCGCATGCGGCGCCTGTCCTCCTGGCAAAGGCTTCCCCTGGTCGGCCGGCTGCTGCCCGGCACGCGCCGGGCGGCGGCGGAGATCGAGGCGGACGTCGTGCGCACCGCCCGGGCGCTCGACATCGGCCATCTCTTGGCCCGCAAGCCCGGGCAGCTCTCCGGCGGCCAGCGCCAGCGCGTCGCGGTGGGCCGGGCCATGGTGCGCAGCCCCGCGGTGTTCCTGATGGACGAGCCTTTGTCCAACCTCGACGCCAAGCTGCGCGTCCAGATGCGCGCCGAGATCAAGGAGCTGCACCGGCGCCTCGGCGTGACCTTCGTCTACGTCACGCACGACCAGTCGGAAGCGATGACGATGTCGGACCGCGTCGCGGTCATGCTGGACGGCGATCTGCTGCAGGTGGCGCCGCCGCAGGAGATCTACGCCGATCCGAACGACCGGCGCGTGGCGGAGTTCGTCGGCTCGCCGCGGATCAACATGCTGGCCGGGACGGTGCGCGACAAGGGCACCGTCGATGCGGCCGGCACGGCATTCGCCGTCGACGCCGATGCCCCGCCCGGAACGGCCGTGAGCCTGGGCATCCGCCCGGAGGCGTTCCGTCCGGCGGATGCGGGCGGCCCGAACACGCTGACCGGCTCGGTCCGGCTGATCGAGCACATGGGCTCGGACCTTTTCGTCCATCTCGACGTGCCGGGGTGCGAGGCCCCGGTCATCGCCCGCCTGCTGGCCGAGCGGGCGCCGCACATCGAGGTGGGGCAGGTCCTGCATCTCGGCCTTCAGCCGGAGCGTGTCCTCGTCTTCGCCGCGGACGGCCGGCGCCTGCTCCCGAACGGCGCTCATCGCGCCACGGTCGTCAGGATCCGGGGGACCGGGCGATGACCGGCACGGCATCGACGGCGCCGCTATCCGGCCCGCGCCCCTGCAGGCCGTGATCCTGCCCGTGCCCGGCCCGGTCTTCGTGCCCGTCGCGCCGGGGACCTTCATCGCCTTCCCGGGCGCCCGGCACCGGTTCGTCGAAGGCCTGACGGGCGGCGCAGCGAAACAGGCCCTTCTTTAAGACCGTTTCAGACCCGAGGGAATCGATCCATGCCCAGGCTGTTCAGCGTCACCGCGGCGATGTTCCTATCTCTGCTCGGCCCCGCCCTCTGCGCGGCCGACGCCGGGGCTGCCGACCTCGATGTCCTCTACTCGGCGTCCAACCTGATCAATCCGGTGCAACGGGCGTTCAAGCAGCGCTTCGAGAGCACCCATGCCGGCGCCCGGGTCAGCCTCGAGCCCACGCTCGAATACAACGACACGCTCGCCATCGCGCTCCGGCAATCCCTGATCGGCGCGGGCCACGACGTCGGCTATTACGGCGTCTCCGACCTCTGCCTCCTGGCGGAGCGCGGCATCGCCAAGCCGATCGACGCGCTGATCGAGAGCGACCCGCAATGGCGCACGCTCGGCATTCCCGAGAAGCGGCTCGGCGTCACCCGCTGCAACGGCGCCACCTACGGCATCCCCTTCAGCGCGTCCTTCATGGTCGTTCTGTTCAACAAGACGCTGGTCGCGCAGGCCGGCGGCGATCCCGCCAGGTTTCCCAGGACCTGGCCGGACATCCTGGATCTGGCCAGGAAGATCAAGGCCAGGAGCGGCGGGATCGCCATGAACTACGAAGGCTCCTCGAGCTGGAGCTTCATGACCCTGGTGCTGAGCCGCGGCGGCAGCATCCTGAGCGCGGACGGCAAGGACATCGCGTTCGACTCCAAGGAAGGTCTGGAGGCGCTGCAGATCCTGGCGGGTGCGGGGGCCGCGCGAGACCACGCCGATCTGACGAAATCCCAGGCGCGCCAGGCCTTCGTCTCGGGCGCCCTGGGCATCCTCGTCGATTCGTCGAGCGGCATCGCCGAGTACAAGAAGAACATCAACGGCGTCTTCGAGATGGGCATCGTGCCCTATCCGGTTGCGCCGACCGGCGGGATTCCGGCGTCGGGCATGGCGAGCGTCCTGCAGGCCTCCTCTCCCGAGAAGCAGAAGCTGGCGTGGGACTACATGAAGGACTCCGCCTCTCCCGACGGGCAGACGGTCCTCGGCAAGATGACCGGCTTCCTGCCGTTCAACGAGATCGCCATCCAGGCGCCGGACAAGCTGGGCGACTACTACGCGCAGAATCCGGAAATCAGGGTCGCCGCCGAGAGCCTCGACAATGCGGTGGCCTGGCCGAGCTTTCCCGGCCCCAACGGCCTGAAGATCCATCAGATCATCATGGGCTACATGCAGAAGGTCTACAACGGCGCCATGGCGCCGGATGCCGCCCTTGCCGGCATGGCCCGGGACACGAGGGCGCTGCTGAGATGAGGCGGCCTCGCTCACCCCTCCCCGTCCGAGCGACCGCCGGAAGGAGCCGATCATGAACGGTGGCAGCCATGCGGGCGCGGGACACGCACCGCGGCAGGACGGCCTCGCCTCCTCGTCGGTCGGGGATATCCATCCGCCCTCGCGGCCGGGCCGATATGACTTGGACATCGAGCGCCTGCATCGCTACCGCGTGGCGCGGCTGCACGGCGAGATGGACAAGCGCGCCTGCGACGCGCTGCTGCTCTTCGATCCCGTCAACATCCGCTATGCGACGGGCGCCCGCAACATGCAGATCTGGACCATGCGGCACCCCGCCCGCTATTGCCTCGTCCTCCGATCGGGGACGATCGTCCTGTTCGAGATCGGCGGCCGGGCCCACCATGCCGCCGGCCTGCCCCTGATCGACGAGGTGCGCGTCGCCCGGCCGTGGTTCTACTACTATGCCGGCCCCGGCGCCCCGGACCACGTCCGGGAGTTCGCCGGCGAGATTGCCGATCTCACCGGGTTCCCCCGAACGAGCCTCGCCAAGCCGCGCCTCTATGTCGATCGGTGCGACCGGCAGGGGATGCGGGCGCTGGAGGATCAGGGGCTGATCGTGCTCGACGAAGCCCAGGAGCTGATGGAGCAGGCCCGGTCGATCAAGTCGGAAGACGAGATCTCGGCCATACGCATGGCGATCGACGTCTGCGAGACCGGCATCGCGCGGATGAAGGCCGAGCTCCGCCCGGGCATCACGGAGCTCCATCTGTGGTCGAAGCTGCACCAGGCCAATATCGAGCTCGGCGGCGAATATATCGAGACGCGTCTGCTCACCTCCGGGCCGCGCACCAATCCCTGGCACCAGGAAGCGAGCCAGAAGGAGATCCGGGCCGGCGAGCTCGTCAGCTTCGACTGCGACCTGATCGGACCGCTGGGCTACGGAGCGGACCTGTCGCGCGCCTTCGTCTGCGCGGACCGGCCCTCGCCGGTGCAGAAGGGCCTGTATCGGCTGGCCTATGATCAGATCGCCTTCAACACCGCGCTGCTGCGCGTCGGCACGTCGTTCGCCGAGATCATCGAGAAGGCGCGATACCTGCCGCAGGACTATCGGCAATGGCACCGTGTCGCCCATGGAAACGGCATGAGCACCGGGGAATTCCCGGCCATCGGACGGCGCCCCGGCTATGCCGAAGGCTCGATCCATCAGGGCCGGATCGAAGAAGGCATGGTGTTGTGCGTCGGCACCTTTGCCGGGCGCCGCGACGGCGGAGAAGGCGTCAAGCTGGAGCACCAGCTCGTCATTCGGGCCAACGGCCCGGAGCTCCTGTCTTCGTCGCTCGACGATCCCGACTTCTGCACCTGATCATCGCCGAGATCGGCAGATACCGGGCGCAGGACGCGCTGCGAGCGCCGCATCTTCCGTATCCGTCGAACGTTGCGAAGGACAACAGAATGGGCCAAGGCAGGACACTCAAGGACGGGTTGGCCGAGCGCGGCCTGCTCCACGTCATGGCGGCGCATTCGCCGCTGTCGGCGCGGCTGGCGGAGGAGGCCGGATTCGACGGGGTCTGGGCCTCGGGCTTCGAGCTCTCGGCGCTCTACGGCCTGCCCGATGTCAGCCTGATCTCGATGACCCAGCATCTCGACATGGTGCGCGCCATCGCCTCCCAGTCGGCGCTGCCGATCGTCGCCGACATCGACACCGGCTTCGGCAACGCCCTCAACGTCATCCATGCCGTCGAGCACTACGAGCGCGCCGGCGCCGCCGCCGTCGTCATCGAGGACAAGACCTTTCCGAAGGTCACCAGCCTCGTGGCCGGCGGGCGCCAGGAGCTGCTGCGCATCGAGGAGTTCCAGGGCAAGATCGAGGCGGCGGTGGCGACCCGCCGCGACCGGGACTTCCTCGTCATCGCCCGCACCGAGGCGCTGATCGCCGGGCGCGGCCAGGAGGAGGCCCTGACGCGGGCGGCGGCCTATGCGGCGGCCGGCGCCGACATGATCCTCGTCCATTCCAAGCAGAGGACACCCGACGAGATCGAGCGCTTCGTGCGCGCCTGGACCGGCGCGGCGCCGCTCGTCATCGTGCCGACCGCCTATCCCGACATGAACGAGGCGCGCATCCGGGCGCTCGGCGGGATCGCCATGGTGATCTACGGCAATCACGCCCTGCGAGCTTCGGTGACGGCGATGCAGGACGTGTTCGCCCGCATCCGCCGGGACGGCGGCATCCACCATGTCGACCGCGACATCGTGCCGGTCGAGGAGATCTTCCGGCTGCAGGGGATGGACCGGGTGAAGGACGACGAGGCGCGCTTCCTGCGCTGAGCGATCCGCCCGGACAGGCCGGTGAAGGCCTCGCCGGGCATGGGGCTGCCGTCACAGAAGCCGGCGCCCGGCGATCCAGATGGCGCGGATCGTCGGCACGCCGCCGACCAGCCGCACGCGCAGGAGGTCGGCCCTGAGGCCCGGCGCGATCCGGCCGCGGTCGCCGAAGCCCAGAACATCGGCCGGATTGGCGGAGACCATCGCGATCGTCTGGGGAAGATCGAGCCCCAGGGCGGTGAGCTTGAAGGCGGCGTCGAGCAGGCTGCCCGGCACATAGTCCGACGTCAGGACGTCGAGCAGGCCCCGCTCGGCCAGCTCGATGGCGCTGACATTGCCGGAATGGGAGCCACCGAGGACGACGTTCGGCGCGCCCATGACGATGGTCATGCCGAGCTCGCGCGCCCGCCGGGCGGCGGCGGCCGTGGTCGGGAATTCGCTGATGCCGACGCCGTTGGCATGCGACTCCTCGACATCGGCCACGGTCGTGTCGTCATGGCTGGCGATCGGGATGTTGCGGCCGTTGTAGATCTCGCCGAGGCGGGCGCGGCTCGGCGGCACGAGCTGGCGCTGATTGGCCTGCCGCTCGGCGAGATAGAGCCCGAACTCCTCGTCGCTCCACACCCGGGCGCTCTTCTTGCGGCGGAACTCGCGGAAGAGCGCCAGGTCGTGCCATTGGCGCTGTCCGGGCGTGTGGTCCATCAGGCTCACGAGCCTGACCTGATCGTTGTCGACGTGGCGATCGAGGATCGGCATCAGCCCGGGATCGGACAATTCGCAGCGGAAATGCAGGTAGTGGTCGGCGCGGAGCAGGCCGGCGGACCGGGCCTGGGTCAGGGCCCCGATCACCCCATCGAGCATGGCGGTCCGGGCGCCGGCGCTGTCGTAGTCGCCGAGCGAGAGGGCGTCGAGCACGGTGGTGACGCCGGCGCCGAGGACTTGCCAGTCATGCGCGAGCACCGCCGAAAGCATGGACGGCCATCGCACCGCCGGGCGCGGATGGGCGTGATGCTCCACATTGTCGGTGTGGAGATCGACCAGGCCGGGAATGAGGAAATCGCCTTCGCAATCGATGGTGTCGCGGTCCGCGCCCGCGACGGCCTCGGCGAACAGGCCGTCGCGGATGGCCAGGCTATCCTCGACGACGGCGTCGGTGCGCACGATGCGGGCATTGGCGAGCAAAAGGGTCATCGGCTTGCGGTGCTCTCGGAATCGGTTCCATCTGCGGTGCTGTTTTCGCTCTGCCGGGGTAACAGAACGGTGACATTCGCCCGATCGAGCGCCGCCGCCAGGTCCCGGGGCGGCGGCGCGTCGGTCGCGAGGACGTCGATCGCGTCGAGCGGCAGCACGACGTGGGCGTCGCGCCGGCCGAACTTGGCGCTGTCCGCGACGACGGCGATCCGGTGGGACCGGTCGCACAAGGTCCGGACCAGCACGTTGTGGCCCATCGTCGGCCCGAGGACGCCGTGGGTCGCGCTCACCGCGCTCGCGCCGAAGACGTAGAGATCGAACAGCCGATGCTCGAGGCTCTTCAACAGCTCGAAGCCGCCGACCGTGCGGGTCTGCGGGTTGACCACGCCGCCGAGCAGGGTCACGGCACACCGGCCGGACGCGGCCGTCACCATCGCGATGTCGATCATGTTCGTGGTGATCGTCAGCGTCCTCTCGCTGCGGGCGAGCTCTTCGGCGACCATCAGCATGGTCGAGCTCGCGCCGAGATAGACGCTCATCTCGTCCTCGAACAGCGCCAGCGCCGCCCTGGCGGCGCGCTGCTTGGCCTCGCGGTCGACGGCGAGGCGTTCGACCACCGGGCGCCGGGCGGTGAGATCGAAGGTGCGCTTGGGCGCGGCGCCGCCATGCACCCGGCGCAGACGGCCGGCGTCCTCGAGGCTGCGGATGTCGCGCCGGATGGTCTCCTGCGAGACGCCGAACCGGTCGGCGAAGTCGCCGACGGAGACGATCTCGCCGCGGTTGATCAGCTCCAGGATGACGCGCTGGCGCTCCGCGCCGATGACGGGTCCGCCCCGGCCCGCCGCTGAGCCCCCGTTCCGGCCGGCCATGGCCCTCCCTTTCCCGTTCGGCGCGATGGGAATCGCCGATCTCGCGGCGGCTAGCTACGGCGGCGATTGCGACATCAATGTGAAAGTCTGAGAGAATTTGTTTCTTCTTGATGCTGGTTGTGACCGTCTTGGCGCCGACACAAACCCTGCACAGCTTCGGCAACCCATACTGGCTCATTTCGTCTCAGGGTTGCCGGAAGTTACAACAAAAACCATCAATATAGAACTCAAACCCTCAAGAACGGTCACATGCGTTTCATGCGCAGCCTCTACCAGTTCCGGCACAGGGGTAGAGGAGACGGACATGGCGGACTTTTCCGTGACGAGGCGACAGGCGGTCATCGGCGGCCTGGCCGGCGGCCTGCTCGGCGCCGCCGGCGTGAGAGCTGCGCCCGCCAGGGAATCGCAGCGCCTCACCGTCGCCATGTCCGGCTTCCCGCCGGCGGTGGAGCCCGCCCTGTTCAACCACACGGCCACCCGGCGGGTGGTGCCGCAGATGTTCGACACGCTGATCGCCTTCGATCAGACCGCTGGCATGGGGCTGCGTCCGGCGCTGGCGGAACGCTGGCAGCGGCTGGACGATCGCTCGCTGCGCCTGTTTTTGCGCCGCGGCGTGACCTTCCATGACGGCAGCCCGTTCACGGCTGAGGATGTCGCCTTCTCGCTCGGGCCCGATCACGTGCTCGGACCGAAGCGGTCCGGCCAGGCGACGGCGATCCAGACCCTCGACACCATCGACCGGGCCGAGATCGTCGACGACCATACCGTCGTGGTGCACGCCAAGGCCAACGATGCGCTGCTGGAGCAGCGTCTCGCCTCGTGGGGGGCGGAGATCGTCGGCAGCCGCGCCTTCCAGGCCGCCGGCTCCTGGGACAAATGGACGGCCGCGCCGGTCGGAACCGGGCCCTATCGCATCGTCGGCCAGCGGCTCGACATCGACGTCACCCTCGCCGCCCATGACGGCTATTGGGGCGGCCGCCCCGCTTTCCGCAGCATCGAATACCGCATCGTTCCCGAGCTCGCCTCGCGCATCAACGCGCTGGTGACCGGCGAGGTCGACCTCATCACCGACCTGCCGCCGGACCAGTTCGCCGACATCGCCGGCCGGCCGGGGCTGGAGGTGGTGGGCGGCGCGGTGCAGAACATCCGCTCTCTCGGCATCGACCAGACAGCGCCCGTGTTCAGGGATCCGCGCCTGCGCCGGGCCCTGAGCCTGGCGCTCGATCGCAAGCTCTTCGTCGACGCGCTCTGGGATGGCCGCGTCCCGGTCCCCAACGGCTTCCAGCTGCCGAGCTTCGGCGCCGGCTATATCGAGGACTACCCGGCGCTCGCCTATGATCCGGAGCTCGCCCGCCAGCTCGTGCGCGAAAGCGGCTATGGCGGCGAGCCGATCACCTACCGGCTGCTCAACAACTATTACACCAACCAGGTCTCCGGGGCCCAGACGATGCTCGAGATGTGGCGGTCCGTCGGCCTCGACGTCAGGATCGAGATGGTGGAGAACTGGACGCAGATCTACCGCAAGCCGGTGAATGCGATCTACGACAATTCCTGCACGGCGATCTTTCCCGATCATCTCGGGCAGGCCTGGCGGGTGTTCGGGCCGAACGGCGAGATGCCCAGGCAGAACGGCATCTGGAAGAACGACGAATATTTCGGGCTGGGCACGCGCCTCAAGGAGAGCACGGACGTGGCGGAGCGCCGCCGCATCCTGCGCCGGATGCTCGAGATCATCGATCGCGACGATCCGCCCTGCGTCATCCTGCACGTTTCGGGACAGTTCTACGGCAAGCGCCGCGACCTGCCCTGGGTGCCGGGGCAGACGCTCGATCTGAATTTCGGGCCGTCCAACCAGGCCTTCGCCCAGAACTGACCATCGACTGCATTGGGACGAGGCGGCCTTTGCCCTGGCCGCCGGAACAGCGGCTGCCGTGATGCCCCATTCGACGCCTCGCCACAACATGCCGGCGCGCACGGTCCCGGCCGGCAGCGCCGCGCCGCCGCTCCCACCAGAGGCCGCTCCGCGGCCTCCCGCACCAGAGGCCACTCCGCGGCCTCCCGCACCAGAGGCCACTCCGCGGCCTCCCGCACCAGAGGCCGCTCCGCGGCCTCCCGCACCAGAGGCCGCTCCGCGGCCTCCCGCACCAGAGGCCGCTCCGCGGCCTCCCGCACCAGAGGCCGCTCCGCGGCCTCTGGTGGAGATCGCCGATCTCTCCGTCGCCTTCGACGGCGTGACCGTCCTGCACGGGATCGACCTGACGGTGGCGCGGCGCGAGACGCTCGGCCTGGTCGGCGAATCCGGCTGCGGCAAGTCGGTGACCTGGCTCGCCGCGCTCGGGCTGCTGCCCCGCAGCGCCGGGGTCACCGGCAGCGTCCGCCTCGACGGCCGGGAGCTGATCGGCGCGCCGGCGGCGGACCTCGACCGCGTCCGCGGCGGGCGCATCGCCATGATCTTCCAGGACCCGGCGAGCTCGCTCAATCCGGTCATCCCCATCGGCCGCCAGGTCGGCGAGGCCCTCGCGCTGCACCGCGGCCTGTCCGGCGGCGCGGTCCGCGCCGAGGCCAGGCGGCTGTTCGATCTCGTCGGCATTCCCGATGCGGCCCGCCGTCTCCACGCCTTTCCGCACGAGCTCTCCGGGGGCCAGAACCAGCGGGCGATGATCGCCATGGCGCTGGCCGGCCAGCCGGACCTGCTGGTCGCCGACGAGCCGACGACCGCGCTCGACGCCACGATCCAGGCGCAGATCCTCGATCTCATGGCCTCGATCCGCCGCGAGACCGGCATGGCGATCGTGCTGATCAGCCATGACCTCGGCATCATCTCCGAGACCTGCGAACGCGTCCTGGTGATGTATGGCGGCCGCATCGTCGAGGCGGCGACCGCCGAAGCGCTGTTCGCCGCGCCGCTGCATCCCTATACGCGCGGCCTGCTCGCCGCCCTGCCACCCCTGGAGGGCGCGCGCCGTCGCCTGGAGCCGATCGAAGGCCAGGTGCCGGGTCCGCTGGACATGCCGCCCGGCTGCGCCTTCGCGCCGCGCTGCCCGCACCGTCTCGGCGTGTGCGAGGCCTCGGTGCCGCGGCTGGCCGAAATCGCGCCGGGGCGCCTCGCCGCCTGCGTCCTGTCGGAGAGCCGCATGACGATGCCGGCCAAGGCGGCGACGGCATGACCGAGGTCCTGCTCGAGCTGCGCGACGTCTCGCGGCGCTATGCGATGCGGCAGGGGATATTCGGCCGCACCGCGTCCGTCGGCGCCGTGGACGGGGTATCTCTCTCGGTCGAGCGCGGCCTGACGCTCGGCCTCGTCGGCGAATCCGGCTCGGGCAAGTCGACCACCGGCCGCCTCGCCCTCGGTCTCGAACGGCCCGACGGCGGCGACGTCCTGTTCCGCGGCGCGCCGTTGCCGACGGCGGGAAGCGCGCGCTGGCGGCGGCTGCGCGCCGACATGCAGATGATCTACCAGGATCCTCTCGGCGCGCTCGACCGCCGGCTTTCCATTCTCGAGCAGGTCCGCGAGCCCCTGGACGTGCATCGGATCGGCGACGCGCGGGGACGGGAGGCGAAGGCGCTGGCGGTGCTGGACGCGGTGCGCCTCGGCGCCGACCACGGCCGCCGCTATCCCCACGAGCTGTCCGGCGGCCAGCGCCAGCGTGCCGTCCTCGCGCGCGCCCTGGTCACGGATCCCGATCTCCTGGTGTGCGACGAGCCGGTCTCGGCGCTCGACGTGTCGATCCAGGCCCAGGTGGTCAACCTGCTGCTCGACATCCAGCAGGCGGCCGGCCTCGGCCTCCTCTTCATCAGCCACGATCTCCGGGTGGTCCGCCATGTCAGCCACCGCCTGGCGGTGATGTATCTCGGCCGCATCGTCGAGGCCGGCGAGACCGACCGCGTGCTGTCCGCCCCGGCCCATCCCTACACGGAAGCGCTGGTCTCGGCCGCTCCCGTCCCCGGGCGCCGGGCGCGGCGCATCATCCTGGACGGCGATCCGCCGAATCCGGCGGCGCGGCCCCCGGGCTGCGCCTTCCATCCGCGCTGCCGCGCCGTTCGCGAGCGCTGCAGGGTGGAGAGCCCGGCCCTGCTGGCGCTGGCGGACGGGCGCCTCGCCGCCTGTCACGTGGCCCATGAGCAGGCCGGCTTGCGGAAGGCGGCCGGCTGATGGTGCGCTTCCTGCTCATCCGTCTCGGGCGCGCCCTGCTGACCATCGCGCTCGTCGTCACCTTCGCCTTCGTGGTGTTGCGGCTGTCGGGCGATCCTGCCCTCATCATCATGAGCAACGAAGCCCCGCCGGAGGCGATCGCGGCCTTCCGCAAGGCCTGGGGCCTCGATGACCCGATCTGGCTGCAATACATCCATTATTTCGGCGCCATCGCCCAGGGCGAGCTCGGCCGCTCGATGCGCGACGGCCGCCCGGCCCTGGAGATCGTGCTGGAACGCGTGCCGGCGACGCTGGCGCTGACCGTGCCGGCGCTGATCCTCAAGATCGGCATCGGCGTGCCGGCGGGCATCCTGGCGGCGCTGCGCCGGGGCAGCACCGTCGACCGCCTGGTGATGATGGCCGCGGTCGCCGGCTTCGCCGTGCCGAGCTTCGTGCTCGGCCTCGTGCTCGTCCTGGTCTTTTCCGTGCAGCTCGGCTGGCTTCCCTCCGGCGGGCAGGAGAGCTGGATCCATGCCCTGCTGCCGGTCGTCACGCTGGGCATCGGCGGCGCGGCCGTGCTGGCCCGCTTCACGCGCAGCGCCATGCTCGAAGTGCTCGGGCAGCCCTATATCCGCACCGCCAGCGCCAAGGGCGTGCCCTGGCCGGCGGTCGTGCGCGGCCACGCGCTGCCGAATGCGGCGATCCCCACCGTCACCATCATCGGCTTCATGGTCGGCAACCTGATCGCCGGCGCCGTGGTGGTCGAGAGCGTGTTCTCCTGGCCCGGCGTCGGGCGGCTGCTCGTCGTCTCGGTCGCGAGCCGCGACCTGGCGGTGGTGCAATGCATCCTGCTGCTCGTCGCCTTCACCATGGTGATCTCGAACCTGGCGGTCGACCTGCTCTACGGCGCGCTCGACCCGCGCCTGCGCGGCGGCGCCGCCGGAGCCCATTGACATGGCCGGGATCGAGGCCGCGCCCGCCGCAACGCCCGCGCCGGACAGGCGTGCGCGACGCCGCCGGACCATGCCGGCCCTGGTCCGGCTCGGGCTCGGCTGGATCGCGCTGGTGATCGCCGTGGCGCTGCTCGCGGACGTCGTCGCGCCATACGGCTTCACCACGCCCGACCTGCGCAACCGGCTCGCCGCGCCCTTGCACCTGCCGCACCTCATCGGCACCGACGAGCTCGGCCGCGACGTGCTCTCGCGCCTGATCGTCTCGATCCGCGTCTCGCTGCTGGTCGCCTTCGGCGCAACGCTGCTTTCCGCGGGCTTCGGCACGACCATGGGCTTCCTCGCCGCGCATTTCCGCGGCCGGGTCGAGCAAGTCGTGCTGATGCTGGCGGATTTCCAGGCGGCGATGCCGTTCCTGATCCTGGCGCTGGCCGTGCTCGCCTTCTTCGGCAACACGCTGACGCTCTTCGTCGGGCTGATGGGGCTCTACGGCTGGGAGCGCTATGCCCGCATCGCCCGGGGCCTCGCCGTCGCGGCGGGGGCGCAGGGCTATGCCGGCGCCGTCCGGCAGATCGGTGCGGGTCCGCTCCGCGTCTACATCAGGCACATCCTGCCGAACATCGCCTCGACCCTGATCGTCTCGATGACCCTGACCTTCCCCGAGATCATCCTGATGGAGAGCGGCCTGTCCTTCCTCGGCCTCGGCGTGCAGCCGCCGATGACGAGCCTCGGCAACATGGTCGGCTATGGCCGCGACTATCTCACGCGCGCCCCCTGGATCATGCTCGCGCCCGCCACCACCATCGTCGTGACCACGCTCGCCGTCAGCATCGTCGGCGACTGGCTGCGCGACCGCCTCGACCCCACCCTGCAGTGAGCCCAGCCATGGCCGAAGCCGGCGCCGATCGCATCGTCATCTGTGTCTTCGACGGCCTCCGGCCCGATTTCGTCACCCCGGAGCGGATGCCGCATCTTGCCCGTTTCGCCGCCGGCGCGAGCTGGTTCCGCGAGGCGCGCGGCGTGTTCCCCTCGGTGACGCGCCCGTCGACCGCCTCCATCGCCACGGGCGCGCCGCCGGCCGTGCACGGCATCGTCGGCAACAGCTTCCTGTTCCCGTCGGTGACCCGCGAGCGGGTGCTCGATCTCGGCCGCGCCGAGGATATCGCCCTCGCCGAACGGGCGACCGGCGGCCGGCTGGTCGATGCCGAGACCTTCGGCGACGTCCTGGCGCGGGCAGGCCGCCGGCTCGCGGTCGTTCACACCGGCTCGGCCGGCGCCACCCACTGCATCAATCCCCGCGCCCGCGCCAACGGGCACTGGACCTTCTCGGTGCTGGGACGCGACTCCTCCCCGACGCCGGAGGCCGTCGACGAGATCGTGGCGCGCTTCGGGCCGCTGCCGCCGCGCACCCTGCCCCGCTTCGAGGAGACCGACTACGCCGCGCGGGTCTTCACCGAGCATGTGCTGGCCGTGCGCCAGCCGGACGTAGCGCTGATCTGGTTCAACGAGCCCGACACCTCGTTCCATTACCGCTTCCTCGGCTCGCCGGAGACGCTTGCCGTGATCGCGGCGGCCGACGCCGCCTTCGGGCGCATCCTCGACTGGCTCGAGGCGCAGGCGGACGCAGACCGCACCACGGTGATCGCGATGTCCGACCACGGCCAGATCACCATGGGCGCGGAGCTGGCCTTGTCCGACATGCTGGAGGCCGCCGGACACCCCGGCGGCGCCAGCTTCGCCATGACCGGCGGCGACATGGGCGAGATCCGCATCCTGGAGGGCGGGACCGCGCGCCGGGACGCGATCGCGCATTGGCTGATGGCGCAGGATTTCACGGGCATGCTGTTCTCGCCCGGCCGCAACGAGGTCGAGGGCGTCATTCCCGGCACGTTCGCGCTCTCGCTGGTCGGCCTCGACCATGCGCGCGCGCCGGAGCTGGTCTATGTCCTGCGCTCCGACGACCGTCCCGACCGCTTCGGCAATCCCGGCATCGGCATCGTCACGGCCGGCGACGTGCCGGTCGGCGGCGGCATGCATGGCGGGCTCAATCGCCACGAGCTCAACACCGTCCTGATCGCGCGCGGCCCGGGCTTTGCCGCGGGTGTCCGGGACGGCCGCCCCTGCGGCATCGTCGACATCGCCCCCACCGTGCTCGACGCCTTCGGCCTGCCGGCCGCGGCGACCATGACCGGGCGCTCGCTGCTCGGGCCCGCACCGGAGCCGGCCTTGCCGCGCATCCACGAGACCGGCCAGGGCGGGTTCCGCCAGCAGCTCGCCGTCGCCGAGCGTCCGGGCTCGCGCATCCTGCTCCACGGCGGGCGCCTCTGAGACGCATCGCCGACGCCGGACCGGCGCGCTCGCGCCCTCATTCGCGCCGGCCGCGGGCGACGACCAGCTGCACCCCGGCGGCCGCGAGGCGCGCGGGAAAGGGCTCGGGCGGCGGCCGGTCGGTGACCAGCACGTCGATCTCGGCGAGGTCGCCCTGGCCGTAGCGGTCGCTTCGGCCGAATTTCGAATGATCGCTCAGCACCATCCGGCGCCGCGCCCGCCGGCGCAGGATCTCGGTGATGGCGGCATGGGCCGCCGTCGGTCCCATCACGCCGTGCTCGGCGTCGATCGCCGCCGCCCCGGTGATGGCGAGGTCGAAGAGCCGCCGCTCCAGGAACCGCAGCGCCTCCGGCCCGCCGACGGCATGGGTGTCCGCGTCCACCTCCCCGCCCGTCAGATGCACCTCGTGCACGCCCCGCCGCAGCGCGACGGCGATGTCGATCATGTTGGTCACGAAGGTCGTGCGCACCGGCAGGTCGGCGAGGCGGGCCGCCAGCGCCAGCATGGTCGATCCCGCCCCGAGGAAGACATGCGCGCCGGCCGGAACCAGCGGCAGCGCCGCCTCGGCGATGTCGGCCTTCGCGGCGCCGGCGCGGTCGATGCGCGAGCGCACCGGCGGCAGGGCGGGAGAGGGCAGCGCCACGGCGCCGCCATGGACGCGGCGCAGCAGCCGGCGCTGCTCCAGCGCGGTGAGGTCGCGCCGGGCGGTCTCCACCGAGATGCCGAGCTCCGCGGCAAGCCCGGCGACCTCGACTTCGCCGCCCCGGGCCAGCCGTTCGAGAATGCGCTGCCGTCTGGCCGGGGGCAGCATGCCGGGCCTCCCTGAGCATTTCCGCCTGCCTGGCCGCCGGCCGGGCGGCAAAGCGGTCATCAGACGGCACGATCAGTCACATTCTGTCATCCCGGGGTCAAGGGCTCTTCGTACCCCTCTGCCTGTCTGCCAGGGGAGGCCGCGATGCATCGCATCTCACGACGTACAGTCCTTGCCGCCGGTGCCGGGGCGGCGGTTCTCGCAGCCGCGCCGGCCGCCGGCGCCGATCCGCGCCGCATCGTCACCGTCGCGTCCCAGTCGCTGCCGCCGACGATGGAGCCGATGGACACGCCTGGCACGACCTCGGTCTGGTACCGGACCGAGTACAATGTCTTCGAGGGGCTGCTCGGGCTCGACTATCGCAACGCGATGGCGGTCCGCGGCGCCCTGGCGGAGCGCTGGTCGCGGGTCGACGGCCGCACCTGGGAGTTCGTGCTGCGCCAGGGCGTGGTCTTCCACGACGGGCGCGACCTGACGGCGGACGACGTGGTCTTCTCCCTCGGCGAGGAGCGGCTGCTGGGGCCGAATGCCCCCGGCCGGGCAGCGGCAACGGCCTTCCTGCCGACGCTTCAGCGGGCGGAGAAGATCGATGCCCGCACGGTCCGCCTGATCGCCAACACCGACGATCCGGTGTTCGACCGGCGCATCGCCGCCTGGGGCGGCCAGATCGTCAGCGCCGCCGCCTTCCGGGCCGCGCCGAGCTGGCAGGCCTGGGCCATGCGGCCGATCGGCACCGGCCCCTACCGGGTCGAAGAGATCCGGCGCGACTACGGCATCTCGCTCGCGGCGCACGACGCCTATTGGGGCGGACGGCCGGCCCTGGCCGGGGTGCGCTTCCGCGCCGTGCCGGAGATGGCCGGACGCATCGCCGGCCTCCTCGCCGGCGACTGGGATATCGCCACCGACATCGCGCCCGACCAGATCCCCGACATCGAGGGCCGGCCGGGCTTCAAGGTGGTCGAGGCGGGCTCGAACGTGACGCGCATGGTCGTGCTCGACGTCAGGCACAACCCGCAGCTCAAGGACGTCAAGCTCCGCCGCGCCCTCAGCCTCGCCGTCGACCGCAAGCTCCTCGTCGACTCGATCTGGCTCGGGCGGACCACAGTGCCGAACGGCTTCCAGTCCCCCAGCTACGGGCCGCTCTACGATCCGAAACGACCGGCCCCGGCCTTCGACCCCGACCAGGCCAGCCGGCTCGTCCGGGAATCGAGCTATCGCGGCGAGCCGATCGCCCTGCGCATGACCGGCACCTACTACCTCGCCGAGCGGCCGACGACGGAGGCGCTGGTGGAGATGTGGCGCACCGTCGGCATCAACGTGACCATCGAGATTGTCGAGAACTATGCCCAGTGGTACCGCCGCCCGGGCTCGGGCATGTACAATTATTCCTCCGTCACGCTCTATCCCGATCCGCTCGGCGGCATGATCCGCAATTTCGGTCCGACCGGCGCGGTGCAGACGACCGAGGAAAGCTGGTCCAACGAGGAGTTCAACGCCCTCGCCCGGGCCATGGCCGCCACCTCCGACGTTGCCGAGCGGCGGCGCATGCACACGCGCATGCTCGACATCCTGGAATGGGAGGATCCGCCGATGGTCCTGCTGTTCGAGCAGAACATGTTCTACGGCATCCGGTCCGATCTCGACTGGCGCCCCTATCCCGCGCATCAGATGGATTTCGGTCCCGGCAACATGAGGGCGTCGTGATGACGCGCTCCGTCCTCGCGCTGATCTCCGACCCGCATCTGTCCGGACGGCGCGCCTATGCCCAGCCGGCCTGGGACCATCTGCGCGGCACGCTGGCCGAGCTCGCGCCGGCCGCGGTGGTCCTCGCCGGCGACCTCGTGCTCGACGACTGCGACGACGCCGACGACCGCGCCTTCGCCGCCGAGGCGGTGCATGCGCTGGCACCGACCGTGCTCGCCGTGCCGGGCAACCACGATGTCGGCGACAATGTCGCCGAGCCATGGATGGAGCAAGCGGTCACATCAGCGCGGGTCGAGGCCTATCGCGCCGCGCATGGGCACGACCGGTTCGCGACCGATCTCGCCGGCTGGCGCATCATCGGGCTCAACGCCCAGCTGTTCGACACCGGCCTTCCCGGCGAGGGCGAGCAATGGTCCTGGCTCGAGGAGGCCGCGCGCGATGCCGGACGCCGGCCGATCGCCCTGGTGCTGCACAAGCCCTTCGCGATCTGGTCGCGATCCGAGGCGGACCAGCCCAATCTCGTCTGCCGGGCGGCGCGCTCACGGCTCGCGGCGGCCATCGGGCCAGCCCGGCTGCAGCTTGTCGTCTCCGGCCACCTCCATCACCATCGCACGCTCGTGCTGGACGGGACCACCCATGTCTGGCTGCCGAGCGCCACGATGATCGGGCGCGCCAGCCACGGGCTCGTGCCGTTCGCGCAGCGCGGCCCCGGCTATCTCGCCCTGGCCCTCGACGGAGAGGATGCGAGCTTCGCCCTGGTCGCGACGCCGCCGGAGCTCGCGGTCGATCCCGAACGGCTCGCCGAACGCTTCGGCGAAGCGCCGCGGACATGGCCGGAACGGCCGGCAGGGAGGGTCCCGTGAAGATCAGCGAGGTGCGCTTCGCCAAGGGCAGCGCCGGCCATTTCCACATCGATGCCGCGGCAATCCGGGCCGGCGCCGTGCCGGACGGCTTCGACTGGCGGGGCGCGGCGCTGACGCCGGGCTTCTCGCGCATCGTCGAGCCCGCCGAGAGCCTCTCGGTCCTGCTCGTGCTGGAGGACGGCCTGGTCGGCTTCGGGGATTGCGTCGACGTGGCCTATGCCGGCTCGGGCGGCCGCGAGCCGCCCTTCCTTCCCGACCGCGTGCTGCCGCGGCTCGGCGCCACCCTGCGCGAGCGTTTCATCGGCGCGGAGATTGCGGCGTGGCGGGCGCTGGCGACGGGCTTCGATGCCGCCGACGCCGACGGCGCCCGCTGGCCGGCCGCCGTCCGCTACGGCGTGGGCCAGGCGCTGCTGCATGCCGCGTCGCTGGCGCAGCGCCGGCCGATGGCCGGCCTGATCGCCGAAGCTTATGGCCTGGCGCCGCCGCGCGAAGCGCCGCCCCTGCTGGCCGCCGCCGGCCTGGACGACCGGGACACGCTGGACCGCCTGATCCTCAAGCGGGTGGAGGTGCTGCCGCACAGCTTCGTCACCGATCTCGACCGGCATCTCGGACCGGGCGGGGACGCGCTCGTCGGGCATGTCGGCCGCGTCGCCGCGCGCGTGGCGCAGCTCGGCGGCGAGGCCTATCGGCCGACCCTGCAGTTCGACATGAGCGGCCATCTCGGACGGCTGTTCCCTGCGCCGGACGGGCGGCTCGCCGACTTCCTCGAGCGCCTCGCCGACGCCGCCGCTCCCCTGGCGCTGCGGATCGAGTGTCCCTGGCTGGCGGCGAGCCGCGCCGCGCAGATCGAGATCTATGCCGAGCTGACCGCGACAATGCGCCGGCGCGGGCGTGCGCTGCGCATCGGCGCCGACGAATGGTGCAACACGCTCGACGACTTCGCGGCCTTCGCCGCGGCCGGCGCCGGCGACTATCTCCACGTCAAGATGCCGGATCTCGGCTGCATCACCAACAGCATGGCGGCCGTGTCGACCTGCCGCGACAGGGGCATGGAGGTCTTGCTGGGCGGCAGCGCCAACGAGACCGACCAGTCGGCCCGCGTCAGCGCCCATATCGGGCTGGCGTTCCGCCCCGAGGTCATGCTCGCCAAGCCCGGCCTGGGCGGGGACGAAGCGCTGACGATCATGCGCAACGAGATGGCAAGGGCGCTGGCGCTGGGGTGAGCGGGTTCGCGCCGCTGAGCAGGTTCTCCAGAACCTGCCTACACGTCAATAACCTGAGCAGCGTTGATTTTGCATGGAGAATGCAAAGTCAATTCGTGGCTTAAGCCACGAGAAGCTGGTTAGGCGTCGTCCACAAATAAGTGCTTCAGATGATATGGGCGCGATCCCCTCTCCCGGCTGGGAGAGGGGCAGGGGTGAGGGTCTGAACGCATCACCAACAAAATGCAGGCTCAAGCAACGGCAGGTAAAACGCTCCACTCTTTCTGGTAAAGCTCAGTCCCTCACCCCTGCCCCTCTCCCAGCCGGGAGAGGGGTTCCCCGCGCTACTTCGATTCAGTTATTCGCCAACGCTTCCTTAGGGCCGCTCATCCCTGGCTCCCATTGCTTGGAGCGTCGCCCGTTTCACCGTCCCATTCCAGGGAGGCACTCCATTCCCCACCTGCCGTCATCGCCACCTTGGGGCGTTCCTTCCAGCGGAGACCCTCTATCGCCGATTTCACCCTTCTCAGGGCCGTCGCGGCGACGGGCAGCTGGTCCGGCGGCCGCTCCGCCGCCTGTCTTGGCGTTGAAGCGCTATCGTTCAGCCGCTCACGCAGCGCACGATGTCGGCGACGGAGGCTTGCGTGTTGACGCCGCAGCCCTTCATGCTGCTCCACAAGATAGTCCAGGCGATCCATGGCGCGACTATCTGCAATATCATCGTAATATCCGAAAAATTGCCGGATAATGAATTGCCATGCTGCCGTGTTGCCGTGCCATGTTTCGGTATTATGCTCGATTATATAACCACGAGAGTTGCCGACAACCTGCGGCACATGTCCGATATCGGGATTTGTTATGAACAGAAACCGACATTCGGCATCAAAGTAACGCCCGACAACTCCTATGATCTCTTCGACATCACGCTCATGGATACGTAGATTGAGGCCTTCGATCTCGCGCGACAGTCCAGATAGATTATTCTGCGTATTTGAAATGATGAATACGATATTCTCAACCGAATGCAATAATTTTATTGTCTTTCTCAACAAATATGTGTATTTACTCGATAATATATCTCTGTCTCACTGTTCATGCCAAAAGAATAAACCGTGATTACTCCATACAACGCGCTGGTACATGCCAATTTCTTCGGCACGAACTTCAGAAATGTCTCCGGACGAAAACAGGGAGACCACCGCGGAAGGTGGCGTTATCAGGTTATCGAAGAATGATGATTGCCATTTGAGATCTTGATCATTGAGCGCCGTGGCGATCAACCGGTGATGTCGGCGGATCTGATGGGCTGTCTGACAAGATACTCCCAAACTCACAACGGCGTTCTTCGCAGAAACGAGCATTGCGAGGCCCCTGCCCAAGTGCCAGGGACCATACGCCTTTCTTCGTGAGAACGGCAAGTGACCGAGCACGGTCCAACTGTTTCGGGCGAACCCCACGCGCCGCCTGCGGGGCGGCCTTTCATTGCGGCTCCCCACGGCCGATTTCAGGCTCCTCGACGCGGCATTCGCGACACGGGCGGAGCTGCATGCCAGCCTCGATGGCGCCACCGGCGCGCCTGGAGAAGCCCGACGCCGGCAACTGCGCCATGCCTCGCCGATGCCGTGCAAGGGCGCGGAGCGGTTCACCAAGCAATTCCAGGGAGATAGATGGTGCTGCCAGACAGGATTGAACTGTCGACCTCTCCATTACCAATGGAGTGCTCTACCACTGAGCTACGGCAGCGCCCGCGCGGTTGCGCTTTGCGGGGCCCTAGTGCCACAAGGGGGCGTGCTGTGCAAGCCTATTGGTGAAGGCGATGCGGGATAAGGCGGACAAGCCGGCCGGCGAGGCCGATGCCCGGGCCGAGCGCCTGGCCAAGGCGCTGCGGGCCAACCTCGCCCGGCGCAAGGGCCAGGCGCGGGCGCGCGCGGCGGCCCGGCAGGAGCCGGAAGAGGCGCCGGGCGATGCGCAAAAGCCACAAGAACGCGACACCTGAGGCCGGTCGCGGCTTCGCCCTTGTCCGGCCTTTGTGCTTCATTTACTCGGAAGGGTTAACCGTGTTGCAGCGTAGCCTGCCGCCCCGCCCCTCGCCGCCCCTTCCCCCGGACGGTTGCGTCGCCGGGCGGGCCGTTCCCGTGAAGGATGTCCAATGGACCGTATCAAGATCGTCGGCGGCGCGCCGCTCAACGGCGTGATCCCGATCTCCGGCGCCAAGAACGCCGCGCTGCCGCTGATGATCGCCAGCCTGCTCTCCGAGGACATCCTCACCCTCGCCAACGTGCCGCGCCTCGCCGACGTGTCGCAGCTGGCGCGCATCCTCGGCAATCACGGCGTCGACGTCACCGTGGCCGGCAAGCGGCCGGGCGAGATGGAGCTCACCGGCCAGACCGTGCGGCTCGATGCCCGCACCATCGTCGACACGACGGCGCCCTACGAGATGGTGTCGAAGATGCGGGCGAGCTTCTGGGTGATCGCCCCGCTCCTCGCCCGCATGGGGCAGGCCCGGGTGTCGCTGCCGGGCGGCTGCGCCATCGGCACGCGGCCGGTCGACCTCTTGCTGATGGCGCTCGAGCGCCTCGGCGCGCAGATCGAGATCGAGAACGGCTATGTCGTCGCCACCGCCAGGGACGGCCTCAGGGGCGCCGAGATCGAGTTCCCCAAGGTGACGGTCGGCGGCACGCACACCGCGCTGATGGCGGCGACGCTGGCCCATGGCACCACGGTCATCCTCAACGCCGCGCGCGAGCCGGAGATCGTCGACGTCGCCGACTGCCTCACCAAGATGGGCGCCAAGGTGCGCGGCGCCGGCACCTCGACCATCGAGGTCACCGGCGTCTCGCGCCTGCACGGCACCCATCACAGCGTGGTGTCCGACCGCATCGAGGCCGGAACCTATGCGATGTGCGTGGCCATGGCCGGCGGCGACGTGCTGCTGCAGGGCGCCCAGCCCGAGCTGCTGCAGACCGCGCTCGACGTGCTGACCGAAGCGGGGGCCGAGATCGCCGCCACCAACGAAGGCATCCGCGTGCGCCGCAACGGCCACGGCATCGGCCCGGTCTCGGTGACGACGGCGCCGCATCCCGGCTTCCCGACCGACCTGCAGGCGCAGTTGATGGGCCTGATGACCCGGGCCAAGGGCACGTCCAGGATCACCGAGACGATCTTCGAAAACCGCTTCATGCACGTGCAGGAGCTGGCGCGGCTCGGCGCGCGCATCCATCTCGACGGCCAGACCGCGACGGTGGAGGGCGTGTCGGTGCTCAAGGGGGCGCCCGTGATGGCCACGGACCTGCGCGCCTCGGTCTCGCTGGTGATCGCGGGCCTCGCCGCCGAAGGCGAGACCACCGTCAACCGCGTCTACCACCTCGACCGCGGCTTCGAGCAGCTGGAGCGCAAGCTCTCCGCCTGCGGCGCCCAGATCGAGCGCATCGCCGGCGAACGGTAGGGAGGCGCCTCCCGGCCGGGCCTTCTGGCCCAGCCCGGGACATCCGGCTCAGGGCTTGGCGCCGATGCTCGACAGGGCGGCTCGGGCCTCCTTCTGGCCGGAGTCGAGCGTCACCGCCTTGCGATAGTCGGCAATGGCGAGGTCACGCTCGCCGCGCGCCTCGTGGATCCGGCCGCGCGTGGTGTAGAAATCCGCCACGTCGGAGCGGATGGCGATGGCGGCATTGGCGTCGCTCAGCGCCTCGTCGGTGCGGTCGTCGAGGAGATAGGTCTGGGCCCGCTCGTCATAGGGCGTAGCGAGGCCCTTGGCCCGGTCGATCGCCTTGGTCAGGTCCTCGGCCGAGCGCTGATAGTCGCCGAGCGCCCGCCAGGTCGTGCCGCGAGAGACATAGGCGTCGGCGTCGGACGGCTTCTCGCGGATCGCCTCGTCGAAATCGGCCATGGCCTCGTCGTAGCGGTGCAGCGAGGCGTAGAGCTGGCCCCGCTCCAGCCTTGCGGCCGGAAACTCGGCGCTGAGCGACAGGGCCTTGGTGTAGTCGTCGACGGCGCCCTCGGTGTCGCCGAGCTGCCAGCGCGCATAGCCGCGGCTGAAATAGGCCGAGTCGAACTGCGGGTCGAGGTCGACCGCCCGGTCGAGCTCGGCGATGGCGCGGCCATAGTCGCGCATGGAGATGAAGCTGCGCGCCCGGCCGTAGATCGCGTTGCGGTAGGTCTTGTCGATGCGGATGGCCGCGGCATAGTCATCCAGGGCCGCGAGCTGGTCGTCCTGGGCGCGATGCGCATCTCCCCGCCCCTTGTAGGCCTCCGCCTGGCGCGGGTTGAGGGCGATGGCATCGTCGAAGTCCCGGATCGCCGCGCCGTAGCGCTCGAGGCTCAGCAGCGCGAAGCCGCGGTTGATCCGCGCCAGCGCCGACTTGCGGTCGGCATCGATGGCCGCTCCGTAGTCGGCGAGCGAAGCGTCCGCCTTGCCGAGGCGCCCGTAGCTGCCGGCGCGTGCCGTCAGGGTGGTGGTGTCGCGCGGCTGCAGGGCAAGTGACGCGGTGAAGTCGCTGATCGCCTTGGCGTCGTCGCCCCGGTCGGCATAGGCGGTGCCGCGCCGGTAGAGCACCAGGGCGCGGGTCGGCTTGCTCAGCGTGCGCTCGAGCAGCGTGCTGCAGGCGGGGACGCGCTGGTCGGCGGTGCCGGTGGAGCAGTCCCGGTCGACGTCGTCGGCCGCGAGCGCCGGCACGGCCGCGGCCAGCCACGCGGCGGCGAGGAGAAGGCGCAGGAACGTGATCATGATCCAACCATCGGCAACCCGGTGCGAAGCATTCGTGGATTGAAACGCCATGCGCTGCTTCCTTGGCAACAGCTTTCGCACCGTCACACGCCTGTCGTCTGCCCCATCGCCCGCCCATCGCCCGCCCTTGTGAGCCGGCGCGAGTTCATGATATCCAAATCGCCTCGATTTGGCCGGACGGCTGGGCCGTTTCGCTTCTGCTCTGCAGGGCGCACGTTCAGGACACCTCCCCAAACGTCAACACCGGACGCGGCGCGCGGCGCGCCTCGCCCAAGCCCTCCAGACCGAACACAAGGACTACCCATGAGCACCGGAACCGTGAAGTGGTTCAACACCCAGAAAGGCTATGGCTTCATCCAGCCGGATGACGGCGGCCGCGACGTGTTCGTCCACATCACCGCCGTCGAGCGCGCCGGCCTGTCGGAACTGCGCGAAGGCCAGAAGATCGGCTACGAAATCCTGACCGATCGCAAGACCGGCAAGGCCGCGGCAGGCAACCTCAAGACCGTCTGACCGCGCCGCCGGATTCCGAACTCACGAAGGCGCGCGTCGAGCGCGCCTTTTTTGTTGGGCGCAACGCCACGGCTGGCCAAGCTTACTGCTTCGTCATTTGCGGACCTTCCTTGCTCGTGACATTTTTTGCGTCTGCTAAGGAGCCATCCTGCTCCGCGCCAAGAAGGCTTCCCGCATGATCCGCATCCTCGCCGGCCTCTCCATCCTGGCCGCCCTCGGCTTCGGCGCCGGCACGACCTTCAGCACTGCGCCGGTCTATCTTCCGATCGCGGCGATCATCCTGGCGGGAGTGCTGGCGCTGTCGGCTCGCCTGCCGACGATCATGAGCTTCCTCATCGGCCTGTTCGCCCTCTCCTTCCTGCTGCTCGGGGCGATCACGGCGGCGAATGAGGCGGGCTTCGTCCCGGATGTGCTGGTGCCCTTCCTGCCGCCACCCCATGCCGCCCTGGTCGCGGCGGCCCTGGCGCTGGTGAACTATGGCGTCTGCTTCATCCCGGTGGTCCGTGGCGTCATCGACAAGGCGGCGCCCTATTTCGAGGCCCGCGAGTCGAGCGAACTGGAGCTGGGCTGGTTCGGCACTTGGCGGATGCCGGAACGGTGGATCGGGCTTGGCTTGTTCGCCGTCATTATCGTTCTGAACGTCATTCAGGTATACCTGACGGTGTTGTTCAACTACAATAACAATAAGCTTTTTACAGCCTTGCAAGATAAGGACGTCGCAACGTTCTGGTCGGCAATTCTAACGTTTTCAATTGTTGCTGCAATTTATATCATTCGTTATATGTTCGAATACTACCTGACAGAACTTATGCGCGTTCATTGGCGCCGCTGGCTGACCAAGCGTTATCTCGATGAATGGCTGGGCAATAAAACCCACTATCGCATGGCTTTGCAGGCTGGGCCGACGGACAACCCCGACCAGCGCATTTCCGAAGACGTGCGTGACTTCGTCGCGAACACGACCGGATTCTACGTCCAGATTTTCGTAACCAGCCTGACGCTCTATGCTTTTATTCAGATCCTATGGAGCATCTCGGCGCAGTTTCCGTATCGGATCGGCGGCTTCGACCTGAGTGTCATCCCCGGTTATCTCGTCTGGATGTCGTTGGCGCTCGCCGTGATCGCGACGATGGTGAGCCACTTGATCGGCCGCCAGCTGGTGGGACTCAATTTCCGCAAGCAGAAGGTCGAGGCTGATTTTCGCTTCAACTTGGTGCGCGTGCGCGAGAACACCGAGCAGATCGCCCTGCTCAACGGCGAGACCACCGAGACCGGCGGATTGATGCACCGGTTCGCCGCCATCTTCCGCATCACCATCGATCTGGCGATCCGGCAGGTGAAGCTGGGTTCCTGGGTCAACGGCTTCGGCCAGGCCATGAACGTGCTGCCATTGGTCCTGTTGGCACCGGCCTATTTCACCAATGCCGCCATGAAGCTGGGAAGCCTGACCCAGACCAACCAGGCTTTCGGTCAGGTGATGGATTCGTTCTCGTTCTTCATCAACTTCTATTCCTCGATCGCGGAGTACAAGGCGATCCTCAACCGCCTCACCACCTTCGACCAGGCCATCGCCAAGGTCGAGGCCAGCCGGATGCAGGGGATCGGCGTGGAACCCGGCAAGGATCGAGGGGCGTTGTCGACGACCGATCTGGCGCTCACCCTGCCCGACGGCCGCCCCTTGCTCGACAAGGCGGCCCTGGTCTTCCGCAGGGGCGAGCGCACCCTGGTCACGGGTCCGTCGGGCTCCGGCAAGACCACCCTGTTCCGGGCCCTGTCGGGCATCTGGCCCTTCGGCTCGGGCCGCATCGAGGTGCCGGAGGGCGAGACGGTGATGCTGTTGCCGCAGCGGCCCTACATGCCGCTCGGCTCGTTGCGGGCGGCGCTGGCCTATCCCTCGCCGGAGACCGCCTATCCCGACGATGCGCTGCGCGCGGCGTTGGAGACGGTCGGCCTCGGTCATCTCGACGACCAGCTCGACCGGGCCGAGAACTGGACCAACGCCCTTTCCGGCGGCGAGCAGCAGCGCGTCGCCATCGTGCGGGCGCTGCTGCGCAAGCCGCAATGGCTGTTCCTGGACGAGGCGACAGCCGCCCTCGACGAGCAGGCCGAGGCCGCGGTCTACGAGGCGCTGCGCCGGGCGCTGCCACAGACCACCATCGTCTCCATCGGCCATCGCTCCTCGCTGGTCGCCTTGCACGACCGGCGGATCGCCATCGAGACGGAGGGCGGCACCGGCCGCATCGCCGACGCGCCGCTGCAGGCGTTCGGCACGGCGGGGTGAATCGGGTCGCCGGGGGGCCGCGCCGTCGAGGCGGCCCCCGACGCTCCGCGAATCCAGGAGACGGCTCGGCGGCCTATGCCGCCGGCTCGAAAGTCATCGGGCCGTAGGGGCCGTTGATGGTGAGGGTGCGGCCGTCGAACTTCCATTGCGCCGCCGTCTTGAGCACGAACAGGAACACCTGCTCGTTGTGCATCAGCCGGGCGTCGCAGACGCGCTTGCTGATGGCGACCGGGCCGACCGCCATGGTGTTGTCCTTGCGGGCCAGCACCGTGGCCGACCAGTTGTTGCAGGCGGAATAGCCGGTGCCGCGATTGTTCTGCGAGACCAGGATGCTCGGGCGGTCGTCCTTGAAGCGCTGGTCCTTGTAGGAGACGGCGACCAGGGTCCGGTCGAAGGGGAAGGGCAGATCGGCGGCCTGGATCGGCTTGGGGATGATCGGCGTGGCCCCCGTCGGCGTCGGCGAGTCGAACATGGAGCAGCCCGCCAGCGCCGTGGCCAGGACAGCAGGCAGGAACGGGGAACGCAGAACGCGCATCGAAAGCCTCCGGATCGTCGCGGCGCACGATAGTGATGCGAGGCGGATTCCGCAACGCGTCGGCTTGGAGGAAAACCCGACCGGTTTGGCGCAATTGCGGCGGACCCGGCCGGCGCCCCCGCGCAGCCGGCCTCAATCGCCGAGGCGCGCGCCGATGCGCCGGATCAGCGCGTCCCGGACGTCGCGATAGGCCTCCAGCCGCTGCTCGCGATTGCCCTGGGCGAGGCTGGGGTCCGGGGTGGGCCAGTATTCCACCTCGGCGGCCAGCGTGCGCGTCAGCTCCAGCGCCCTGTGATGCGCCTCCGGCGCCAGCGTGACGATCAGGTCGAAGTTGAGGCCTTCCAGCTCCTCCAGCTCCTCGAAGGTCTGCGGCCGGTGGCTCGCCGGCGTGATGCCGATCTCCTCCAGCACCGCGGGCACGAAGGGATCGGGATCGCCGGTGCGCACGCCGGCGGAGGCGAAGAAGATCGAGCCGCCGAAATAATAGCGCGCCAGCGCCTCGGCCATGGGCGAGCGGATGACGTTGTGCCCGCAGGCGAAGAGCACGGACTGCGGGCGCCGCCCCTCGCCCACCGCTCAGCCTTTCCAGTGCAGGACGGAGATCAGGGTGAACAGGCGCCGGGCCGTGGGGAAATCCAGGGCGATCTTGCCCGCCAGGCGCTCGCGCAGCAGGTCCGAGCCGTCATTGTGCAGGCCGCGCCGCGCCATGTCGATGGTCTCGATCTGCGAAGGCGAGGCGTTGCGGATCGCGGCGTAATAGCTCTCGCAGATCATGAAATAGTCGCGCACCACGCGGCGGAACGGGGTCAGCGACAGGATGTGCACCACCACCGACTCGCCCGCCTCGGTGCGGATGTCGAACACCAGCCGCCCCTCCTGCAGCGAGAGGGACAGCGCGTAGGGCCCGCCGTCATAGCCCTCGGGGCAGAACTCGTTCTCCTCCAGCAGGTCGTAGACCGCGACCCCGCGCTCATGCTCCTGGTCCGGGGTGCCGCGCCCGATGCTGCGCTCGTCGAAGTGAACGGCGACGAGGCGGCGCTGGGGCGGTCCGGCGGACATGGCCTACACGGCGTTGCTGCGGATCGCGACGGACCGGGCATGGGCCGCCAGCCCCTCGGCCTCCCCCAGCGCGATCGCCGCCGGTCCGAGGCTCGCAAGCTCGGCCGGCCCGCATCTGAGGATCGAGGTGCGCTTCATGAAGTCGAGCACGCCGAGGCCGGAGGAGAAGCGCGCCGAACGGGCGGTCGGCAGCACGTGGTTGGAGCCGCCGACATAGTCGCCGATCGCCTCGGGCGTGTGGCCCCCGAGGAAGATGGCGCCGGCATTGCGGATCTGCCCCGCCAGGCCCTCGGCGTCGGCGGCGATGATCTCCAGGTGCTCGGCGGCGATGCGGTCGGCGAGCGGCACCGCGTCGGCGAGCGCCGCCACCGTGACGATCGCGCCGAAATCGCGCCAGCTCGCCCCGGCGATGTCGCGGCGCGGCAGGCTCGCGAGCTGGTCCGCCACCGCCCGCTCCACCGCCTCGGCCAGGGCCGGGCTGTCGGTGATCAGGATCGACTGGGCCGCCGTGTCGTGCTCGGCCTGGGCCAGGAGGTCGGCGGCGATCCAGGCGGGCTCGGCGGTGTCGTCGGCGATGACCAGCACCTCGGAGGGGCCGGCGATCATGTCGATGCCGACCCGGCCGAACACCCGTCGCTTGGCGGCGGCGACATAGGCATTGCCCGGCCCGACGATCTTGGCAACCGGCGCGATGGTGTGCGTGCCGTAGGCGAGCGCCGCCACCGCCTGCGCCCCGCCGATGCGATAGATCTCGTCGATACCGGCCAGACGCGCCGCCGCAAGCACCAGCGGGTTCAGGACGCCGTCGGGCGCCGGCACGACCATGACGACACGCGGGCAGCCCGCGACCTTGGCAGGGATGGCGTTCATCAGCACCGAGGAGGGATAGGCCGCGGTGCCGCCGGGCACGTAGAGCCCGACCGCCTCGATCGCGGTCCAGCGCCAGCCGAGCTCGACGCCGAGCGCATCGGTGAAGCGCAGGTCCTCCGGCTTCTGGCGCCGGTGATAGGCGCCGATGCGCTCGGCGGCGAGCGCCAGTGCTTCGAGCGCGCGCGGCTCGCAGCGCGCCTGCGCCGCTTCGATCTCGCCGGGGGCGATGCGCAGGGTCTGCGGGGTGAGGGAGAGGCGGTCGAAGCGGGCGGTGAAGTCGACCAGCGCCGCATCGCCGCGCTCGGCCACATCGGCGAGGATGGCGCGCACCGCCTGGTCGACGTCCTCCGACACTTCGCGCTTCATGGCGAGCAGGGCTGCGAATGCGGTCTCGAAGGCGGGATCGCGGGCGTCGAGCCGGAGCGGCATCGGCTATCTCTCCAGGGCCGCGACGGGCGCATCCGCACAGGGCCGCCCCGTGTCGAGGTCGGCCATGGCGGCCTCCAGACACTCGACGTCGAGGCGGATGGCCGCGCCGTCGGCGAAGCTGAGGATGATGCTGCCGGCCGGCGCCTCGCCCGGCGCGAAAGCGACGGCGACGAGGCTCGAGACGGTGTCGCCCTCCTGCTGGAACTGCGAGCGTCGCACGGCCAGCACGCGCTCGAAATGCAGGCCGGTCCGGCGCCGGCGGCGCTCGCCGCAATCGGCGGCGCACCAGTCGAAGCGGTCGACCACCAGCGCGAAGCGATGCTCGGCCGGCAACCAGGCGATCTCGGCCGGCCGCACCTGCGCATCCTGCAGATGCGTCGACATCACGGCGAGATCATCCTCGTCGAAGGCCAGGAGCTTGAGGGGTTCGGCCGTCAGCATGGATGGGATGTACTGTCTGCAGGCCGGCACGGCAAGGGCCGGGCGGGGGTCGGGCGGTCGGCCCGTTCGCAATCCGCAGGCGAGATCGTGACGGTGGCGGGCGGTGTTGGCGTCGCGCGAGAACCTCGACGTCATGGCCGGATCAAGTCCCACAGGCGCTAACTGTGGGAAGGCTCTGGTCGGGCGAGACTGGTCGTCGTAGGATTTGTGCGATGCTTGTGTCTTCCCTCCCCCTTGCGGGGAGGGATAAAGGGTGGGGGTCGTGGGCGTAGAGCTCGGCGCTTCGGGACCAGGCTGACGCTCTTCGACGAAGGGCTCGCATTATCCTGATGGACCCCCACCCCTCACCCCTCCCAGCAAGGGGGAGGGGATCGGCCAGCGTCGCGCTCAGGCCCGTAATCACCTCTAATTTTGCGCCTATGGGATCAAGCCCGGCCATGACAGTGGAGGATGAGGCAGCCGGCGTCATGTCCGCCGCAACGGTTCCACCACTCCGCGCTTGTGCTCAGAGCACCACCACCGTGGTGCCGATCCCGACCCGCTCGTAGAGGTCGATCACGTCCTCGTTGCGCATGCGGATGCAGCCGGAGGAGACCGCCTGGCCGATGCTCTGCGGCTCGTTGGAGCCGTGGATGCGGTAGAGCGTGTCGCCGAGATACATGGCGCGCGCGCCGAGCGGGTTGCGGGGGCCGCCGGCCATGAAGGCGGGCAGGTCCGGGCGGCGCTTGCGCATCTCGGCCGGCGGGCGCCAGTCCGGCCATTCCGCCTTGCGCGAGATGGCGCTGGTGCCGTTCCATTCGAAGCCGGCGCGGCCGACGCCGACGCCGTAGCGCAAGGCCGTGCCGCCCTCCTGCACCAGGAAGAGGTAGCGCTGCGCCGTGTCGATGACGATGGTGCCGGGCGCCTGCGGACCGTCATAGGGCACGGTCTGCTTGCGGAACTGCGCCGCGACCTCGCCGCGGGCGGGGCGCACGTCGTTCGCCGGCGGCGCGGCATAGGCGATGCGCGCCTCGGCGGGCCGCCGCCGGGCCGGGCGCGGCGCGGCATAGGGATCCGGCGGCTGGACCGCATAGGCCGGTGCCCGACGCGAGCGCGGCAGCGGGCGGGCCGGCTCGTCCATCGCGCCGCCGTTGAACAGGAACTCGATGAAGCCGCCGCCGAGGCCGGAGCGCGGACGCGCCGCGGGCTGGCCGGCCGGCGCCATGGAATAGACGATGCGCGGCTCGCTGGCGAAGTCGCTGCGCGACTCGCGGGCGAAGCCACTGCGCGGCTCGCTGGCGAAGCCGCTCCGCGGCTCGCGGGGGTAGAACTCGGCGCTCTGGGCCAGCGCGGCGCCCGGCATGGGAAGGAGAAGCAGGCACAGTCCGAACAGACGCTTCATGACATCACCCGACGCAACAAACAGGGTCGTCGACGCCGCGACTTCCGGACCGCAGCGCCGATCGATGCGCATTCAGCCCGTCAATTCCTCTCGAAGAATGAACGACGAAGCGAAGAGATGCCGGCGAAACGCCCGTGGACGCGCCTTGTCGACGTTAAGGTTGACGCTTCGTCATCGTGCCCGGCTCCCCGCCCTGCACCGGCGCATCGCAACGGCGTGCTCACCTCGCAACAGTTTTTAAATTAGAATAATTACGATCTGCACAACTTCATCTTGCTCCATAGTGAAGATGATACGCGAAATTGCCTTATTTACGCCGCGTTGTCACATGTATTTCCCCAACGAATACTGAATTGTGGCACGTTGACGGCACGAACGCCGCGGACGGGCCAGAGGCGGATGCCGCATGCTCGTCCCCTTCCTCATCATGGTCCGCGAGGGCGTCGAAGCCGCGCTGATCGTCGGCATCATCGCCGGCTATCTCCGGCAGACCGGCCGCTCCCAATGGATGCCGCTGGTCTGGATCGGCATCGCCGTGGCTGCGCTGCTCTGCCTGGGGCTCGGCATCGCCCTCGATCTCGTCAGCGCCGATTTCCCGCAGCGCCAGCAGGAGCTGTTCTCGGCCGTGGTCGGCTTCGTCGCCGTCGCCATGCTGACCTCCATGGTGTTCTGGATGCGCAAGGCCGCCCGCTCGATCAAGGGGCAGCTGCACGACTCCATCGACGCGGCACTCAAGGGCAGCAATGCCAGCGGCCTGGCGCTCGTCGCCATGGTGTTCTTCGCCGTGGCGCGCGAGGGGCTGGAATCGGTGTTCTTCCTGCTCGCCACGTTCCAGCAGGCGAGCGGCCTCGCCGCCCCGCTCGGCGCCGTCGCCGGCCTGCTGGTCGCGGTGGGCGTCGGCCTCTCCATCTACTGGGGCACGCTGCGGCTCGACCTCAGGCGGTTCTTCCGCTGGACCGGCGCCTTCATCCTGATCGTGGCCGCCGGCCTGCTCGCCGGCTCCCTGCGCTCCCTGCACGAGGCGGGCCTGTGGAACGGCCTGCAGCAGATCGCGTTCGACATCAGCCCCGTCCTGCCGCTGGACAGTCCGCTCGGCTCGGTGCTCGGCGGCATCTTCGGCTATCAGGACGCGCCGACCCTCGGCGAGATCGGCCTCTATCTCTGCTTCCTCGTCGTCACCCTTCCCCTGTTCCTCATCGGCTCGAACGCGCCGCGGCGATTGCCGTCGAACGCCTGACCCTCGAGCACAGCCGTGAGCGGAGGTCGGAACGCTGCGTGACCTTCGAAGCCGCCCGCCGGGCGGCCCCGCTTCGCGCAGCGCCCACCCCGTTCCCAGACCGGAGCCCGGAATGTCGCTTCAAAGCTCGATCCGCATCGGCGTCGGCGTGGTGATCGTGCTCGCCGTGGCGGTGTCCGGGCTCGGCGTCTACGCCTATTTCGTCAAGAGCCGGATGCGCGGCGAGGCGGCCGACGGCGGCGTGCCGGTCGCCGTCACCGCCACGGCCTGCGAGCCGGATGCGCTGACGGCCGAAGCCGGCCGCGTCGACTTCGCGGTCACCAACCGGAGCGAGCGGGCGCTGGAGTGGGAGATCCTCGACGGCGTCATGGTCAAGGAGGAGCGCGAGAACATCGCGCCCGGCTTCACCGTCAAGGTCGGCGCCCGGCTCGAGCCGGGCACCTATGCCATCACCTGCGGCCTCCTCGGCAATCCGCGCGGCACGCTCACCGTCGTCGCGCCCAGGAACAAGCCGGTGCAGGCCGAGCGTCCGTCGCTGGTGCAGTTCATCGGCCCGATGGCCGAGTACAAGGTCTATGTCACGACGGAGGGCGAGGCCCTTCTCGCCGCCGTCAAGGCCCTGGCCGACGCGGTCGGCGCCGGCGACCTCGCCGCCGCCCAGGCGCTCTACGCGCCGGCGCACGGGCGCTACGAGCACATCAAGCCGGTGGCCGAGATGTTCGGCGACCTCGACGCCGCCGTCGACGCGCAGGCCGGCAACTATGCCGGCGGTGTCGGGGATCCGGCGTTCAGCGGCTTTCACCGCCTCGAATACGGGCTGTTCGAGCGTCGGTCGCTGGACGGCCTGGCGCCGGTGGCGGCCAGGCTCGTGGCCGATGCCGACGCCTTGCAGGCGCAGGCTGTCGGCGCCTCGGTGCTGCCGCAGAAGATGGCCGGCGGGGCGGCCTCGCTGCTGCAGCGGGTCGCCGCGGGCGCGAGCGCCCCGCCGCTCTCCGACATCGCGGCCAGCGTCGAGGGGGCCGCAGAGGTCGCGAGCCTGTTCCAGCCGCTGACCGCCAAGGCGGACCAGGCGCTGGGCGCGCGCATCGACGCGGGCTTCGCGGCGCTCGAACGGGACCTGGCGCAGCACCGGCCGGACGGCAGCCTGACGGACGGCGAACGCGCCGGGCTGCGGGACCGGGCCGCCGCGCTGGCGGAGGACATGGGCAAGCTGAGGGACGCGCTGGGGCTGGACTGACGCGGACGAACAGGCATCACGATCATGACGACATCCGACACCCCCCGACGTCCCGAGGAGCCGCGCGACCCGGCGCGGCGCAGCCTGCTGCGGGGCCTGGCCGCCGGCGGCGCGGCGCTCGGCACCCTGCCGGCCGGCCCGCTCCTCGCCCAGTCGATGCAGGAGCCGACGGGCCGTACCGCGGCGATGGCCCAGCAGCGCCAGGGCTTCTACGGCTTCCACCAGGCGGGCGTGGTGACGCCGGCGCCGGCCGCCGGCCTCCTCGCCGCCTTCGACGTGCTGGCGACCGGCCGCGGGGACCTGGCGCGGATGTTCCGCGTCCTGACCGAGCGCATCGCCTTCCTGATGGCGGGGGGAACCCCGCCCGCGATCGACCCGAAGTTCCCGCCGCCGGACTCCGGCATCCTCGGCCCGGTCGTGGTGCCGGACGATCTCACCGTCACCGCCGCGGTCGGCGCCTCGCTGTTCGACGGGCGCTTCGGCCTGGCGCCGGTCCGGCCGAAGCGCCTCACGCCGATGGCGCAATTCCCGAACGATGCGCTCGATCCCGCCTCCTGCCACGGCGACCTCCTGCTGCAGTTCTGCGCCAACACGCCGGAGGCCGCCATCCACGCCCTGCGCGACGTGGTGAAGAACACGCCCGACCTCCTCAGCCTGCGCTGGAAGATCGACGGCTTCCTCCCCGCCGCCGCCATGACGTCCGGCCGCAAGGAGACGACGCGCAACCTGCTCGGCTTCAAGGACGGCACCGCCAATCCCGACCCGGCCGACGCCGCGCTGATGGACCGCATCGTCTGGGTGCGGCCGGGCGCGGACGAGCCCGCCTGGGCCGTCGGCGGCACCTACCAGGTGGTGCGGATCATCCGCAATTTCGTCGAGCGCTGGGACCGCACGCCGCTGCAGGAGCAGCAGTCCATCATCGGGCGCGTCAAGGCGACGGGAGCGCCCCTGGGCCTCACGGGCGAGCGCGACGACCCGGCCTATGCCGGCGACCCCGAGGGCGCGCGCATCCGCCTGGACGCCCATATCCGCCTGGCCAACCCGCGCACCGCGGACACGGCGCGGAGCCTGATCCTGCGCCGGCCGTACAACTATTCCCGCGGCATTACGAGGTCGGGCCAGCTCGACATGGGCCTCCTCTTCATCTGCTTCCAATCGGACCTGGAGGCGGGGTTCGTCGCCATCCAGAACCGCCTGAACAACGAACCGCTCGAGGAATACATCAAGCCGACGGGCGGCGGCTATTTCTTCACCCTGCCGGGTGTCGCGGAACCGGGGGGGCATCTGGGTCAGGACATGCTGGCATCGGCCTGACCGCCACCTCCGCCGGATCGAACCTCGTCCATCCCCCCAAAAGGAGCCCCCGACCATGAGACGCATCCTGACCGCCGGCACCGGCCTCGCCGCCCTGGCCCTCGCGGCGAGCGCCGCCGCGGCCAACGCGCCGCCCTCCCCGCTCGAGCTGGTCGAGCCGATCGCCCAGTACAAGATCTATGTCAGCAAGGAGGTCGCGACGCTGGTGGAGAAGACCAAGGCCTTCACCGACGCGGTCAAGGCCGGCGACCTCCAGAAGGCGCAGGCGCTCTACGGCCCGAGCCGCATCTACTATGAGCGGGTCGAGCCGATCGCCGAGTTGTTCAACGACCTCGACGGCGCCATCGACAGCCGTGCCGACGACCATGCCCAGAAGGAGCAGGATCCCGGCTTCACCGGCTTCCACCGCCTCGAGTACAGCCTGTTCGTCGAGAAGAAGACCGACGGGCTCGCCCCCATCGCCGACAAGCTCGTGGCCGACGTCGCCGACCTGCAGGGCCGGATCAAGGGCCTGACCACCCCGCCGGACAAGGTGGTGGGCGGCGCGGCCGCGCTGATCGAGGAGGTCGCGGCCACGAAGATCTCCGGCGAGGAGGACCGCTACGGCCACACCGACCTGTGGGACTTCCAGGCCAATGTCGACGGCGCCAAGAAGATCGTCGACCTGCTCAAGCCGGCGATCGAGAAGGCCGACAAGCCGCTGCTCGTCAAGGTCGAGGGCAACTTCGCCACGGTCGACAAGATCCTGGCCAAGTACAAGACCAAGGACGGCGGCTTCGAGAGCTACGACAAGGTCACCGACGCCGACCGCACGGCCCTGAAGGGACCGGTGACGGCCCTGGCCGAGGACCTGTCGCAGCTGCGCGGCACGCTCGGCCTGAACTGAGGCCTTCGGCGATGCCGGGACGGCGCGCAAGGCCGCCGTCCCGGCATTCTTCGTGCCGGCCGCGATGTCCGCGTCCGGCGACCTCAGTGCCAGAGGTTGGTGCGGGCGAGGTCGACGAGCTCGTCGCCGCGGCCGCTGAACACGGCCTTGAGCATGTAGAGCGTGAAGCCCTTGGCCATGTCGGCCGTCACCGCCGGCGGGATCGGCAGCTCGGTGCGCGCCACCACCGCGTCGACCAGCACCGGCCCGTCATGGGCGAGCGCCGCGGCGATGCCGCTCTCGACCTCGGCGGGGTCCTCCAGCCGGATGCCGCGGATGCCGACCGCCTCGGCCATGGCGGCGAAGTTGGGATTGGCGAGCTCGGTCCCCGTGGGCAGGAAGCCGGTCGACTTCTGCTCGATCTCGATGAAGCCGAGGGCGCCGTTGTTGAAGACGACCACCTTGGCCGGCAGGCCGAGCTGGGTCAGGCTGAGGAGGTCGCCCATCAGCATGGCGAAGCCGCCGTCGCCGGAAAGCGAGACGACCTGGCGCCCGGGAAAGGCCGCCTGGGCGCCGATGGCCTGCGCCATGGCATTGGCCATCGAGCCGTGCCAGAATGAGCCGAGCAGCCGGCGCTTGCCGTTCATGGCGAGGTAGCGCGCCGCCCAGACCGTGGGCAGGCCGACGTCGCAGGTGAAGATTGCATCCGCCGCCGCCCGGTCGCTGATCGCCTTGGCGACCTGCTGGGGATGGATCGGCCGGCGCCCCGGGCGGCCGGCGGCGAGGGCGTCGAGGTCGCCGCGTGCGCGACGATAATGCACCACCGCCTTGTCGAGATGGGCGCGATCTGTCTTCTCGGTGAGGAGCGGCAGCAGCGCTTCGATCGTCGCCCGGACGTCGCCGACCACGCCGAGATCGACCGGCGCGCGGCGGCCGATCTGCTCGGGACGGATGTCGACCTGGGCGATGCGCGCCGAGCCCCCGGCGGGATAGAACTGGCGATAGGGAAAGTCCGTGCCGAGCATCAAGAGCACGTCGCAGTCGAACATGGCGTAATAGCCGGAGGAGAAGCCGATCAGGCCGGTCATGCCGACGTCGTAAGGGTTGTCCCAGGCGACGTGCTCCTTGCCGCGCATGGCGTGCACCATCGGCGCCTTGAGCCGTTCGCCCAGCGCCAGCAGCGCCTCGTGCGCGCCGGCGCAGCCCGAGCCGCACAGGAGCGTGACGCGGCGGCCGGCGTTGAGGATCGCGGCGAGCTGCCCGAGCTCGGCCGGCGCCGGCGTCACCACCGGCCGTGCCGGCAGGAGGCCCGCGGGCTTGGGCGCCGGCGCCTCGGCCGCCTTGCGCAGCGCCACGTCGCCGGGCATCACCACCACCGAGACGCCGCGCCTGCCCACCGCCTCGCGGATGGCGATCTCGAGCACGCGCGGCATCTGGGCCGCGTCGGCGACCAGCTCGCTGTAATGGCTGCATTCGCGGAAAAGGTCCTGCGGATGCGTCTCCTGGAAATAGCCCGAGCCGATCTCGGACGAGGGGATGTGGGCGGCGACGGCCAGCACCGGCACGCGCGAGCGGTGGCAGTCGTAGAGGCCGTTGATCAGGTGCAGGTTGCCGGGCCCGCAGCTGCCGGCGCACACCGCCAGGGCGTCGGTGAGGTGCGCTTCGGCGCCGGCGGCGAAGGCGGCGACCTCCTCGTGGCGGACATGGATCCATTCGATCCGGCCCTGGCGGCGCAGCGCATCGGTGAGGCCGTTGAGGCTGTCGCCGACCACCCCGTAGATCCGCTTCACGCCCGCGGCGGCCAGGGTGGCGGCGAACTGGTCGGCGACGGTCTCGGCCATGATGCTTCTCCGTGTCGGGCGTGGTGGGCGGCAGCTGCGCGACGGCCCCGGGCCGATGCCGGCGGGGCTCGGAGCCGTCCGGTGGAAGAGGTCAGGCGCTGCGGCCGGCCTCGAACAGAAACCAGGTCCGCCGCTCCGCCTCGTCGATCCAGGTCTCGATCAGGCTGGCGGTGGCGACGTCCTCGTATTCGTCGCATAGATCATGCGCCTCGCGCAGCCGCTGGACCAGATCCTTGTTGTCCTCGCGCAGCTCGGCCAGCATGCCGGTCGGGGTGACGAAATCGGCATCGTTGTCGGCGACGCGCTGCAGGCGGGCGATATGGCCGATGGAGCGGATGGTGGTGCCGCCGATCTTGCGCACCCGCTCGGCGATATCGTCTGTCGTGGCGAAGATCTGCTCGGCCTGCTCGTCCAGGAGGAGGTGGTAGTCGCGGAAATGCGGGCCGCTGACGTGCCAATGGAAATTCTTGGTCTTGACGTAGAGAGCGAACGTGTCGGCCAGCAGAGCGTTCATCGCGCCGGCGATGTCGCGCACCGCATTGGAGCCGAGGCTGGTGGGCGTGGCGAGCGCCGCCTTGCGGCGGGCCTTGGCGCCGGCGAGCTTGCCGTCGGCCGGGGCGTCGCTCTTGTCCTCTGAAGGCTTGGCGGAGGCTTTCTTGGCCATGGTCGTCTCCTGTCAGGGTTGTGCGCATCCGGGGCCTGTGCCGCCGGACCGTCGATGTCGAAGGGCGCTTTCGGAAGGGGAGACAGCAGGAAAGGGACCTTCGTGCCCGCGACGGCCCGGGACCGGGAACGCGCAGCCGGCGCTTCCGTTCCCGAGCCGTCGAGGCACCGAACTATCGGATTCGGTCGCGTTTCGCGCAAGAGTGGTATGCGGGTCCGGTCAAGCCGGGGCGCGCCGGTCCTCGCGCAGCATCGCCGCCCCCTTCTCCGCGATCATCAGCGTCGGGGCGTTGGTATTGCCGGACGTGATGGTGGGCATGATCGAGGCGTCGATCACCCGCAGCCCGTCGATGCCGTGCACGCGCAGGCGCGTGTCCACCACCGCGCCGGGGTCCGCCCCCATGCGGGCGGTGCCGACGGGATGGAAGATGGTGGTGCCGATGACGCCGGCGGCGGCCGCGAGCTCCTCGTCGGCGGCGAGCTCCGCCCCGGGCTTGACCTCCTCCGGCTCGTGCCGGCGCAGCGGCTCGGCCGCCAGGATGCGGCGGGTGAGGCGGATGGCGGCCACCGCCACCTGCCGGTCGCCCGATGTCGAGAGGTAGTTGGGCCGGATCGCCGGGGCGGCGTCGAAGCCCGGCGCGACGGCATGGACCGAGCCACGGCTTTCGGGCCGCAGATGGCAGACGCTGGCGGTGATGGCGGGAAAGCGGTGCAGCGGCTCGCCGAACCGGTCCAGCGACAGGGGCTGGACGTGATATTCGAGGTCGGCCGTCTCCAGCCCCGGATGGGACTTGGCGAAGGCGCCGAGCTGGCTCGGCGCCATGGCCATCGGGCCGCGCCGGCGCGAGAGATATTGCCAGGCGATGCCCGCCTTGCCGTGCCAGCTGGCGGCGACCTCGTTGAGCGTCAGGGCGTGCTTGACCCGGTAGATCAGGCGCAGCTGCAGATGGTCCTGCAGGTTCTCGCCGACGCCGGGCAGGTCGTGCGCCGGATCGATGCCGAGCTCGCGCAGCCGCCCGCCCTGGCCGATGCCGGAAAGCTCCAGGAGCTGGGGCGAGCCGACGGCGCCGGCGGCGAGCACCACCGCGCCGCGGGCCTCGGCCGCCACCGGCTCGCCGCGCAGCCGGAAGGAGATGCCGGTCGCGCGGCGGCCGTCGAGGAGCACGCGCTCGGCCTGCGCATGGGTGAGGATGCGCAGGTTGGGCCGACGCCGCGCCGGCTTGAGGAAGGCCTTGGCGGTGTTGACGCGGATGCCGCTGCGCTGGGTCACCTGGAAATAGGCGATGCCGGTGTTGTCGCCGCGGTTGAAATCCCTCACGCGCGGGATGCCGGCGGCGACCGCGGCGTCGCGGAAGGCATCGAGGATCGGCCAGTGCAGGCGCTGCTCCTCGATGCGCCATTCGCCGCCCGCCCCGTGCAGGGCGTCGGCGCCGTGGGCGAAGTCCTCGTGCTGCTTGAAATAGGGCAGCACCTCGTCCCAGCCCCAGCCGGCATTGCCGAGCTGGCGCCACTGGTCGTAGTCGCGGGCCTGGCCGCGCATGTAGATCATGCCGTTGATCGAGGAGCAGCCGCCCAGCACCTTGCCGCGGGGATAGCCGATCGCCCGGCCGCCGAGGCCCGGCTCCGGCTCGGTGCGGAAGCACCAATCGGTGCGCGGATTGCCGATGCAGTAGAGATAGCCGACCGGGATGTGGATCCAGGGATAGGTGTCGGGCCCGCCCGCCTCGAGCAGCAGCACGGTGACGCCGGGATCGGCCGACAGGCGGTTGGCGAGGAGGCACCCGGCCGTGCCGCCGCCGACGACGATATAGTCGTAGGCGCCGAGGCTTCTCCTCGCCGGCGCCGCCATGGCCGCGCCGGGCCGCTGCGCCGTGATGCCGTCCGCTCCCATCCCGCTCCGCCTCCCCGCGCGCTTCAAGACGGCGCGCCGGGCGAGACTATAGCGTGCAGCGCGGGGCCGTCGACGGGGTGCTGCCTATCAAGCCGGCGCACCGCCCATGACGAACTCGGCGCGGGAAGAACGGCCGCCTCCGCTGTGGACATTCAAGGATCGTGGTGTTCGCGTGGATGGCCGGATCAAGTCCGGCCATGACGGTCGCGGGTGGGATGACCGTTGTCGTTCTTGCCGCAACGGTTCCGTCATGGCCGGACTTGATCCGGCCATCCACGCGATCACAGGAGAGGCAGAGCAGTGCGCCACCGAGCGGGCGAGTGCGCACCAAGCAGGGGCGCGCCGACGAAACCTCGACCGTCCTGAGCCGCCCTCACAGCGCCTCCAGCGCCAGGGCGATGCCCTGGCCGCCGCCGATGCAGAGCGTGACCAGGCCACGGCGCTGGCCGTCGCGGCGCATGGCGTGGAGCAGGCGCGTCGCCAGCACCGCGCCGGTGGCGCCGATGGGGTGGCCGTGGGCGATGGCGCCGCCCTCGACATTGACAATGTCGTGCGGCAGGCCGAGCTCGCCGGCGACGGCGAGCGGGATCGCGGCATAGGCCTCGTTGATCTCGACCCGGTCGATATCGGCGAGGCGCCAGCCGGCCCGCGCCAGGGCGGTGCGCACCGCCGGCACCGGGCCGAGGCCGAACATCCCCGGCTCGACCGCCGCCACGCCATAGGCGACGAGCCGGCCGATGGGCTCGATCCCCCGCGCCTCGGCGAAGCCGCGCTCGGCCAGCACCATGGCGGCGGCGCCGGAATTGAGCCCGGGCGCATTGCCGGCGGTGATGGTGCCGTTCTCGCGGAAGGCCGGACGCAGGCCGGCGAGCACCGCGAGGGTGGTGTCGGGACGCGGGGCCTCGTCCCGGGCGAAGCGGAGCGTGCCCTTGCGGCCCTTGACCTCGACCGGAACGATCTCGGCCTCGAAGCGCCCGGCGGCCGCAGCCGCGACGAAGCGCTGCTGCGAGCGCTCGGCCCAGCGGTCCTGCGCCTCCCGCGTGATCTGCTTCTCGGCCACCAGGTCCTCGGTGTGCCAGCCGGAATGGCGGCCGGAGAAGGCGTCGTTCAGCCCGTCGAGCAGCATGCTGTCGAGGATCTCGGCATGGCCCATGCGGTAGCCCCAGCGTCCGCCCGCGACGAGATAGGGCGCCCGGTCCATGTTCTCCATGCCGCCGGCGATCATGGCCTCCGTCTGGCCGAGCCAGATCTCCTGGGCGGCCGTGACCATGGCCTGCGCGCCGGAGCCGCAGACGCGGTTGACGGTCAGGGCCGGCACGCCGACCGGCAGGCCGCCGCCGATCGCTGCCTGGCGGGCCGGGTTCATACGGTTGCCGGCCTGCACGACATGGCCCATGACCACGCCGCCGACGGCCTCCGGGGCGAGGCCGGAGCGGGCCAGGGTCTCGCGCACCACGGCGGCGCCCAGCTCGGTCGCCGGCATGGTCTTGAGGCTGCCGTCATAGGTGCCGATGGCGGTGCGCACCGCAGCGGCGATCACGACGTCGGGCATGGCATGTCCTTTCCTGGAGAGGCTCAGGCCGGCCAGCGGCGGAGGATGACGGCGGCATTGACGCCGCCGAAGCCGAAGCCGTTCGAGATGGCGTATTCGACCGGGGCTCGGCGGGCCTGCGGGCCGATCAGGTCGAGGCCCTCGGCCGCCGGATCGGGGTTGAGCAGGTTCAGGGTCGGCGGCAGCAGGCCGTCGCGCAGGGCGAGCACGGTGAACGCCGCCTCGAGCCCGCCGGCGGCGCCGAGGAGATGGCCGGTCGCCGACTTGGTGGAGGAAATCGCCGGTCCGCGCCCGGCGCCGAACACGGCGCGGATGGCGGCGAGCTCGCCGGCATCGCCCACCCCCGTCGAGGTGGCATGGGCGTTGAGATAGCCGATGGCCTCGGGCGCGAGGCCGGCCATGGCCAGCGCCGCCCGCATGGCGCGCTGCGCCCCGGCGCCGTCGGGCGGCGAGGCGGTGATGTGGTGGGCGTCGGCGCTGGTGCCGTAGCCGACCAGCTCGGCCAATGGGATTGCCCCGCGCGAGCGGGCATGGGCCAGCGTCTCGATCACCAGCACGGCGGCGCCCTCGCCCATGACGAAGCCGTCGCGGTCCCGGTCGAAGGGGCGCGAGGCCTCGTCCGGCCGGTCGTTGAAGCCGGTGGAGAGGGCCCGGGCCGCGGCGAAGGCGCCGAGCGACACCCGGTCGATGCAGGCCTCGGCGCCGCCGCAGACGGCGACATCCGCCTCGCCGCTGCGGATCAGGCGCAGGCCGTCGCCGATCGCCTGCACGCTGGCGGCGCAGGCCGTCACCGGCGCGCCGAGCGGGCCCTTGAAGCCGTGGCGGATCGAGACGTGGCCCGCCGCGAGGTTGACCAGGAAGGAGGGCACGGTGAAGGGCGAAAGCCGCCGCGCGCCGCGCTCCTCGACCGTGCGCACGGCCTCGCCGATGGCGGGAAAGCCGCCGATGCCGGAGGCGATGATGGTGGCGGTGCGCTCCCGCGCCGCCTCGTCCACCGGGGCCCAGCCGGCCTGCGCCACCGCCTCGTCGGCGGCGCCGAGCGCGAGATGGATGAAGCGGTCCATCTTCTTGCGCTCCTTCGCCGGCACGACGGCCTCGAGGTCGAAGCCGTGCTCGTCCTCGGCGCGCGAGGGCACGATGCCGGCGACCTTGGCCTCGACGTCCGGGACCAGCGCGTCGGGCAGGCGGCGGATGCCGGAGCGGCCCTCGACCAGGCGACGCCAGACGGTCTCGACGCCGGCACCGAGCGGGGCGACCACGCCCATGCCGGTCACGACGATCCTGGCGGCATCGGCAGCCTGCATGGAGCACTCCCGTGTTCGACCGCATCGGGTGCGGCAGACAGGACCCTAGGCCAGTGGATTGCATGATGCAAGTTACTGGCCTAGGGTCCGCGGACGGCTATGGTCGGCCGGAGCCAGCCCGCCCCGGAGGTCCCCGGCATGAAGCGCAAGACGTTCGGCGAGATGCAGTGCCCGATCGCTCGCGGCCTCGAGCGGGTGGGCGACTGGTGGAGCATCCTGATCCTGCGCGAGGCCTTCTACGGTCTCAGCCGCTTCGACGAGTTCCAGGCCTCGCTCGGCATCGCCACCAACACGCTGGCCCGCCGGCTCAAGACCCTGGTCGAGGCCGGGCTGCTGGAGCGCCGGCGCTACAGCGAGCACCCGCCGCGCGAGGACTACCTGCTCACCGCGCGCGGCCGCGACTTCCGCCCGGTACTGCTGGCCCTCACCGCCTGGGGCAACCGCCATTTCGCGCCGGAAGGGCACAGCATCGAGCTGGTCGATGCCGAGACCGGCGCACCGCTCGAGCCGGTTGTGGTCGACGCGGCCACGGGGCGGCCGCTGCTGCCCGGCCGCTCCCGCGTCGTCGCCGGCCCGGCGGCAAACGAAGCCATGCGCCGGCGCCTGGCCGAGCGGCCGTCGTTCTAGACATCGTCGACCTGAGGATCGGACCCGCCGACGCATCGCCCGCCCTCGCCTGCGGCCGAACGCCGCGCCGTCCGTCCCCTACCGAAAAAAGCCGCGGGCCCCGCCTCCCATTCCCGCTGCCGCAGGCCGGCCGATGCGGGCTGACATGCGCTGCGTCCGGCGTGAGGCGGAGATCGACCATGCGGTTCAGCACGAGCCTTCCCGCGATCCCGCTCGTCGGCCTCCTGGCCGCCCTGGCCGGCGCCGCCACGCCCGCCCCGGCGCAGATGGCGCCGCCGACCTGGGGCAATCCGGATCAGCCCTGGGGAACGCGCCGGCCCGTGACCGCCGCGGACCAGGCGCGGATCGCCAGCTACCGCTCCGGGCACAGGGCGCCGGCGTTCCAGACGGATTTCACCGACGCGGCCGCGCTGCAATTGCAATGGGCGCTGCAATCGGACGACCATCCGGATCTCCAGGCCTGCCGCCAGCCGCAGAGCGTCATCGCCACCCCGGCCGGCCTGGAGCTCAAGACGCTGGCCGCCGTCGGCAAATGCCACGCCAGATGGTCCACGGGCTTCCTGATCAGCCGGTCCAGCTATTCCTACGGCTTCTTCGAGGCCCGCTTCCGGGCGGCCGACATCAGCGGCCTCAACAACGCCTTCTGGCTCGTCAGCGCCAGCCATTTCGAGATCGACGTGGCCGAGGTGCATGAGCCCAACGACCTCGGCATGTCGCTGCACGACTGGACGACCAGCTCCGGCACCTCGGTCGGCTTCGACAGCAAGCTCAAGGGCGATTTCTCCAGGGGCTTCCACGATTTCGGCGTGCTCTGGACCCCGACGGACATCGTCTACGAGGTCGACGGCCGGGCGATCGCGGCGATCGCGACCCACGGGGCGATCGACAAGCCGGTGGACATCCGCTTTTCGACCGCGCTCGCCCCCTTTGCCGGCAAGGTCCCGGCCGACCCTGCCGGCCATGCCATGTCCGTCAGGTCCCTGCGCGTCTATCCGCTGTGACGAGGGAGGATCGATGCCGGATGCGAACGCTCCCGCCGGCACGCCGACACGGCGCCGGCTTCTGCGCGACGGCGCCTTGTCCGCAGCCTGGCTCGCGGCGCCCTGGCCCCTCGCCGCCGGGACATCGGCAGGCGTGGCCGCGACGCCCGGCGACATGGTCTGGACGCTGACCCTCAAGGATGGGCGCGCAACCAATTGCCGGCTGTCTCAGGCCCGCGTGGTGACGATCCGCCCCGGCACGGCCTGCGTGGAGGCCGATTCCCGCCGGGACGCGGCGACCTGGCACTCCAGCATCGTCGTGCCGGCCGGCCTGCTCCGCGCAGGCCAGGACTATGTGGTCACGCTCGGCTACGAGATCGTCGAACGCTCCGCCGCCGACAGCTATTTCTACGTCTTCGCCCGCTCGGACCGGCTCGGCCTCGGCGCCGACCAATGGCAGACTTGGAGCGGGGAGCCGGGCGAACGCGGCGTCGCCAAGCTGCGCTTTTCGGCGGCGGCGGACGACATCGCCATCACCGCCGGCATCTGCAGGCAGGGTGCCATCCGCATCCTCGCCATGACGATCCAGCGCGGGTCGGGCTGGACGCAACAATCCCTGGCGAGCCCCGTCGGCACCGCAGCGGCGCCGCTGCCGACCGGCGCGCAGCCCTTCACCATCGACGCGCCGGCCAACCCGACGGGGCCGATCGTCCATCTCGCCGAATTCGGCGCCGTGGCCGACGGCGCCGAGCCCCCCGCGGCCGGTCCGGACCGCAACCTCGCCGCGCTGCAGGCCGCGCTCGACCAGTGCCGCGAGGCGAAGGCCGCCAGGCTCGTCGTCGCCAGGGGCGTCTATCGCATCACCTCGGGCAAGAGCATCGTCTTCGACGGCCTGGAGGACTTCACCTTCGACGGCGGCGGCTCGACCTTCCTCTTTCACCGCATTCCCGGCGGCGCGGGCGTGGTGATCCGCAACTGCCGGCGCATGGTCATGGCCGATTTCAACCTCGACTGGGACTGGGCCATCGATCCGCCGGCCTGGGTGGGGCGGGTGACGCGGCTGGCGCCGGACCGGTCCTTCTTCGAGATGCGGTTCGAGACGACCGCGCCGCTCGACCCCAAGGCGTGGGTGACCATGAACCCGCTCGACGAGACGTTGCGGGCACCCGGCGCCGGCCAGGAATTCGGCGGCTTCGCGCCGACCCGCATCGAGGCGATCGACACCCGCACCGTGCGCGTCCGGCCGGGCACGCGCATGGCGCCCGTCGTCGGGCAGCTCTATCTCCTGCGCCGCTACACCTACGAGAAGCACGGCATCGCCATGGGCGGCAACAGCCATCTCTCGCTGCGCGGCGTCACCATCCATTCCTTCCCGGGCATCGGCTTCATCACCGGCGGCGACCAGCATCATTTCGAGCTCGTCGGGTGCCGCATCGCGCCGCCGGCCGGCGAGCGCCGGCCGATCACCACCAGCGCCGACGGCTTTCACGTCGCCCAGTCGCAGGGCTTCATCCGGCTGGAGCGGTGCGAGTTCGGCTTCATGGGCGACGACTGCGTCAACATCCACGACAATATCCACATGGGCGTGCGCCGCGCCGGCGACCACACCCTGGTGGCGACGGCGATCGTGCCCTGGCGGTGCCCGTTCGCCGCCGGCGACCCGGTGGAGATCCGCCATGCCGACTATTCGCCGACGGGCTTCACGGGCAGGCTGACATCCGCCGTGGCGGACTATAAGGCGAGCGAGGTGACGCTGGTCTTCAGCGAGGCGCTGCCCGCCCACGTGCCGAGCGATGCCATTCTGTTCAACCACCGTTACGGCTCGCGCAACGTGATCATCCGCGACTGTTCCTTCCACGAGAACCGGGCGCGCGGCGTCCTGTGCAACGGCGCCGACTGGCTGGTCGAGAACAACCGCTTCTTCCACAACCAGCACGCCGCCATGCTGCTGATGGCCGACGTCTCGCCGGGATCCTGGTCGGAGGGCTTCGGTGCGCGCAACGTCGTCGTGCGCGGCAACCGGTTCGAGGCCTGCAATCCCAAGGGCGCCAGCGACGGCGCGATCGTCCAGCTCGGCGCGACCGTCCGGCAGGGGACCTCGCCCTACCCGCTGCTCGACGGCATCCTGTTCGAGAGCAACCAGTTCGAGGAGACGCCCGGCCCGGCGATCCTGGCCGCTTCGTTCAAGACTTTGGTCTTCCGAAACAACACGATCACGAACCGCGGGAAGGCGCCGCTGCCGGCGCCGATGCGCGGCGGCGTCCGGGCCGAGCAGGGCAACGGCCTGTGGGTGGAGGGCAATGCCTGGACGACCCGGGCGGGTGTCGGCGTCCCGGCGCTGTTCTATGATGCCGACACCACGCGCGCGGTCGTCTGCCGCGCCAACCAGCTGAAGAGCTGAAAGATTGTCACTGCGGGAGGCATCCATGTTCGAAGCGCAGACGATCGGCATCTCCATCGACCGGCCCTGGCAGGCGGTCTACGAGGCGGTGTGGCGGCCGCAGGATTTCCCGAAATGGGCCTCCGGCCTCAGCCGCTCTTCGCTGGAGCCGGACGGCGAGGCCTGGAAGGCCGAGGGCCCGGAGGGGCCTATCCGCATCCGCTTCACCGCCCACAATGGCTTCGGCGTGATGGACCACTGGGTCGAGACCGGCGCCGGCCCGGACGTCTATGTGCCGATGCGGATCATCGCCAACGGCGCGGCCGCGGAGGCGGTGCTGACGTTGTTCCGCCAGCCCGGCATGTCGGAGGAGACGTTCCGGCGGGATGCGGACTGGGTTCGCCGCGACCTCGCGGCGCTGAAAGCCCTGGTCTCGGGCTGAGGGCGGATCAGGCCTTCCGGCGCGCGGCGCCGAGGCTGGCGTCGATCAGCCGCTCGGCATTGGCGGCCAGCGCCGCGGCGGGGCCGGCATCGCCGAAGATCTGGCCGCCGATATTGGCGCCCTCGAACAGGAGCAGCAGCCCGTCGCCCAGCACCTCCGGCTCGCTCGCCCCCATCCCGGCCGCCATGGCGCGCAGGCGCCGGCGCAGCTCGCGCTTGTTGGCCTCGCTGACGCGGTGGGCGGGATGGCCGTCCTCGGGATATTCGACCACGGCGTTGGTCAGGCCGCAGCCGCGATGGCCGGGCGAGCCGGCGCGGCGGCCGACGCCCTCGAAATAGTCGAGGATCTGCGCCCGGGGATCGCCGGGATGCTTGGTGACGGAGGCGTCGAAGCGGGCCCAGAAGTCGCGCTCGTAGCGCTGGAGATAGGAGGCGGCGAGCTCGTCCTTCGAGGCGAAGCTGCGATAGAGGCTCGGCTTGGTGACGCCGGCCTGGCGCACGATCTCGTCGACGCCGATGGCGCGGATGCCCTGGTGGTAGAACAGCTCGCGCGCCGCGCCGAGGATCCGGTCCGCCGCACGCGGCTGCGCGGACACCTCGTCCTTCTCCTCCTCCGGTGCCGCGGCTCTCGGATCGACCACGCAACGTCCCCTTGACAATGTAACTGACCGGTACGTACTAATACTCTATCAGATACGTACCGGTTTGTCACATGGCAATAGCTCAGACCAGACCCTTCGGCCAGCGCTACGCCTTCGTGGTGGTGGGGGTGATCTTCCTGGCGCTGCTGATCGCGGCGGGCCTGCGCTCGGCGCCCTCGGTGATGATGGTGCCGCTGGAGCAGGCCTTCGGCTGGCGGCGCGACACCATCTCCTTCTCCGCCGCGCTCGGCATCTTCCTCTACGGCCTGGTCGGGCCGTTCGCCGCGGCGCTGATGGAGCGGGTCGGCCTGCGCCGCACCGTCATGGCTTCCCTGGTGCTGATGGCCGGCTCGACTGCCCTCAGCCTCCTGATGCGCGAGCCCTGGCAGCTCATCGCCACCTGGGGCGTGTTTTCCGGCATCGGCTCCGGGGCGGTGGCGAGCGTGCTCGGCGCCACCGTCGCCAATCGCTGGTTCAAGACCAATCGCGGCCTGGTCATGGGCCTGATGTCGGCGAGCAGCGCCACCGGCATGCTGGTGTTCCTGCCGGTCCTGGCGGCCCTGGCGCAATGGGGCGGCTGGCAGCCGGTGGCGATCACCGTCTCGATCGCCTGCGCGGCGCTGCTGCCGGTGGTCTATCTGCTGGTGCCGGAGCGGCCGGCCTCGATCGGGCTCCGGCGCTTTGGCGCCGAGGCTGACGAGCCGCCGGTCGCCGCGCCCCAAGGCAATTTCCTCACCAGCACCCTTGCGACCCTCGGCCAGGCGGCCCGCACCCGGGTGTTCTGGTATCTCTTCGCCACTTTCTTCGTCTGCGGCTTCACCACCAACGGCCTGGTCGGCACCCATCTCATCGCCTTCTGCGGCGACATGGGCATCCCCGAGGTGCAGGCGGCCGGCCTGCTGGCGGTCATGGGCGTGTTCGACCTGATCGGCACGACGCTGTCGGGCTGGCTCACCGACCGGTACGATCCGCGCAAGCTGCTCTGCGTCTATTACGGCGTGCGCGGCCTGTCGCTGATGTACCTGCCCTATTCCGGCTTCTCGCCGGTGGCGCTCGGCATCTTTGCCGTGCTCTACGGCCTCGACTGGATCGCAACCGTGCCGCCGACGTTGCGGCTCAGCAACGAGTCCTTCGGCGACCGCGCCGGGCCGCTGGTGTTCGGCTGGGTGGTCGCCGGCCACCAGGTCGGCGCCGCGGCCGCCGCCTATTTCGGCGGCACCATGCGCCAGCTCCAGGGCAACTACCAGCTCGCCTTCCTGATCGCCGGCCTCACCGGCATCATGGCCGCCGCCATCTCCATGCTGATCGAGCCGCCGCGCCGCGGCGAGGCGGCGGTGGTGCCGCAGCCGGCGTGAGGCGCGCGCTTCGCTGCAGAGCAGATACACCGATCGGACAGAAGGGGGCCGAGCCTGCCGGAGCGGGGCGGCCCTCGTTCCCATCCGAGGAGCAGCCCGTCGGCCGCCGAGTTGGGGACAGCCGGGACGCTTGCGGGGCAGCGACCACCTGCCAGGACAGCGTCGCGCAAACCGACGCCGGAGCCGTCCCGTGAAGCTGTTGTCGCCTGTCTGCAAGTCCCTTGCGGAGGCTTTTGTCGACGACCCCTTCTATCGAGCAGTGACCGTCGAGTCGTCGGCAGACGAGGCAAAGAGGCAGCTGATCCTTGCGCACTACTTCGACCTTGCCATCGAGGAAGCGATTGGAATTGGCGAGGTTCAATATGCGGGCGATGATGGCGCCGCGATCTGGCACACCAATGAAGCCAGTGAAACGGACGCGAAAGCGTACGGAAAGATCAGGAAAGCAACGCTTGAACGACTGCTCGGTCCCGCGGGATTTGACAATTACCAACGCATTTCCGCGTCGATGATGAAGAATGGCGCCGAACAGCTCGCCAATGCCTGGTATCTGTCCATCCTCGGAGTGCGGCCGGCGGCGAGAGGGCGCGGATTGGCACACCAGCTCCTCGAGCCGACCTTGAGCCGGGCCGATCGCCTCGGCGCCACGTGCTTCCTCGAAACTTTCAATCCGTTGAGCCTGCCCTTCTATCGGCGCCTCGGCTTTTCCGGCGAGGTTCGCTGCTTTGAGGACGTCACGGCCCGCCCCTACTGGATCCTCATCCGGAACACGGCGTCGTGACCTCTTCGCCGAGCCGGCGGACAATCGGGTTTCGACCCATGGCAAGCGGGGATGACCCGCCACGTCGAGTGCGGTTCATGAAGGCAGGCGGCAACGACCAAGATCCAATGCACTGTCACTGAGACTTCCTCCAGATCCAAGGCACACTGCGCCGCAAGTCCGAAAGCTCGGCGGGCGCTGCCGCACGCCCTCCGCACGGAGGCGAGGCCCTTGACTCTTATATTTCCATATGGCTATATAGACAAATGGAAATACAAAGCCCTTCCCCAGACCGGCTGAGCGAGGCGTTCTTTGCGCTGGCGGACCCGACACGGCGCGCAATCCTGGTCCGCCTTGCAGCAGGCGAAGCGACGGTCTCCGAGCTCGTGGCGCCGTTCGCCCTCAGCCAACCCACGATCTCCAAGCATCTGAAGGTGCTCGAGAACGCCGGCCTGATCGAGCAGGGCCGGGACGCGCAGCGGCGGCCGCGCAGATTGTCGGCGACCGCCCTTGGTGATGTCGCCGATTGGGTCGGCGATTTCCGGAAGCAGTGGATGGGCCGGCTCGACCGATTGGAAACTCATCTCGGCGCAATGAAAGCCAAGGAGACCTAGATGCTGACGACGGCCCACTCTGTCGACGACCGGAGCCTGGTCATCGACCGCTCGACGCATTGCATCAGGCTGGAGCGGACATTCGACGCCCCGCCGGCACAGGTGTTCGAAGCCTGGACCAGGCCGGAGCATGTCTCATGCTGGTGGGATCCGGCGGGGCAGCCCCTGGCCGTCTGCGAGATCGATCTTCGGCAAGGCGGAACCTTCACCTTCGCATCGAAGGAACGGCCGGACATGCCATTTGCCGGAACCTATCTCGAAATCGTCCCATTTGAGCGCCTGACCTTCGAAGCGCTGGGGGCAATCGGCCGCGTCCTCATCGAAGAAGCAGGGGAAGGGGCTCGGTTGACGGTCGAGATCCAGTGCCGCTCCGCCGAGCACCTCCAACAATTCCTGGAGTTGGGCGTCGACAAGGGCACCGCAGGAACCTTGGACAATCTGGTGGCCTACATTCGTGCTCGCGCACGATAGACGTGGCGCTCATCCAGTCTCGACCTGGGAAGACCGATATGCAGTTCGCGCCCGCGATCGCCAGCTCGACCCTCTGCGCCTATGCCCTCGCGAGCCTGCTTCTGACGCTCAATCTCCTGGCGCTCTGGATATCGAGCGGCGCAAGGCGAGCGCAGGCCGGCGTCGCGATCAATCCGGAAGACGGGGCACGCTACGGCGTTCCCGTCTCGGAGACGGATCCGCCGGGGGTCGCCCGCCATCTCAGGGCGCATCGAAACGCGGAAGCCACCATCTACCCCTTCCTCGCGCTGGGCGTGGTCTATGTGCTGGCGGGCGGGACAGCCGGCGTTGCCATCCCGATCTTCGTCATCTTCGTCCTGGCGCGCGTTGCCCATTCCATCGCCTATGTGCGGGCCCTCCAGCCATGGCGGACCATCGCCTTTGCCCTGTCGCTGCTGGCGATCCTCGCGCTCATGCTGGCGACGGCCTTTCAGGTGGTCCGACCCTTCATATGGTGAAGCGAGAAGCCTGCATTTCGGCGGGCTGCGGAGCCAGCGAGTACACAGCCATACTATTGCGATGACAGCGCATTTTATTAATGCCGATAGTAGGCTCCAAGATCAAATGCACTGTCACCGTAATTCTGCTCGGCCAGCTCGCGAGGTCCGCGGGCCCACGCGGGTCAGCCCCGGCTTTCGGCCCTGGACTGCTCCGCCACGGCTTCGAGACCGGCGCGGATGAAGCGTTCATAGTGCTCGACGAGGCGCGGGATCTCGGTCTCGGGATCGGCGAGCGAGGGCAGGATGGTCTCGAGCATGCTGCGGTTCGCCACGGCCATCAGGATGCACGGCGCCACGGCGGTAAGCATGGCCCGGCCGACGATGGCGTCGTCCGGCGGCACCCCCATCAGCTCGCCGATGATGCCCCGCATGAGCCGGATCTTCGGCAGGATCTCGGTCTCGACGAAGGCCTCGCGCAGCGGTGACGGGGACACGATCTCCCGGCCCAGCACGCGCATCTCCCAGGTGGCGGACGCCGGCGAGGCCAGCCACCGGACGATCGGGGCGATATAGGCGCGCAGCTTGTCCTGCGGGCTCGCCGTGCTCGACGCGATTTCCCAGAGCGCCTCGATGGTGGTCAGGCGTTGATGGGCGCGCCTCAGCGCCGCCATGTAGAGCGCGTCGATGCCGCCGAAATGATAGTTGACGGCCGCCGAATTGACGCCGGCGCGCTCGCAGATCTCCTTGCTGGTCGCGCGGTCGTACCCCTTCTCCGCGAACACCTCGCCGGCGGCCTGGAGCAGGACCTCGCGGACGCGGTCTCCCGCCTTCAGTTGGTCCGGAACGGCAAGAGGACGGCGGCTGTCTGCGGGCATGCCCTTCGATACCGCCGTGCCTTCCCAATGTCAATTTCAAATTTGAATTTGACATTTCGATTTTATGCGCCGACACTGTTTGTCGTTCGCCGGAACCGACGGATGGTGAAGGAGGCGGAACATGGACGGATCCTCAACTCCGGACCTGGAGCTGCGCAAAGCGGCGCAAGCCAAGGACGAAGCGGCCAGCGCCCGCAAGCCGAGGCGCAAGGCGCCAGCCATCATCGCCCTCCTGGCCTGCCTGCTCGCTGCCGGCGGCGCGTGGTATTACGTCACCACCAAGGACATCGAGACCACGGACGATGCGCAGGTCGACGGCAATGTCGTCGCCATCGCCCCGAAGGTGGGCGGCTATGTCGCCACGCTCGCCATCCGCGACAACCAGCACGTCAAGGCCGGCGACCTCCTGATCAAGATCGATCCGCGCGACTATATCGCCGCCCGCGATCAGGCCCGGGCCGCGCTATCGCTGGCCAAGGCCGCGCTCGAGAATGCGCAGATCAACCTGGCCACGACCCGGATCAGCGCACCGGCCAAGCTGGTCCAGGCCAAGGCGCAGGTCGACCTGGCCGTCGCCAACCGCGACCTCGCCATCCTCAACAACAACCGTCAGATCCGGCTGGGCGACCTGGCGACGACCCAGCAATCCAAGGACCAGGCCCTCGACCAGCTGCGCACGGCCGAGGCGACCCTGGCCGACGACAAGGCGCAGGTGGATATTGCCGGCCTCGTGTCCGAAGCGGTGTCGCAGGCCCAGGCCCAGGTCGACCAGGCGCAGGCGCAGGTGCAGCAGGCGCAGGCCCAGCTCGACACTGCCGAGCTGAACCTCGGCTATACCGAGATCCGCGCGCCGCAGGACGGCTGGGTGACGACCCGCAACGTGCAGGAGGGCAGCTTCGTCCAGGCCGGCCAGTCCCTGTTCTCGCTCGTGACGCCCGATGTCTGGATCACCGCGAATTTCAAGGAGAGCCAGCTCGACCGCATGCGCCCCGGCCAGAAGGTCGACATCGACATCGATGCCTACAGCCACCTCCGGCTGAAAGGCCATGTCGACAGCATCCAGCTCGGAACCGGCTCGCGCTTCAGCGCCTTTCCCGCAGAGAACGCCACCGGCAATTTCGTCAAGATCGTCCAGCGCGTGCCGGTGAAGATCGTCATCGACAGCGGGCTCGATCCGAACGAGCCGCTGCCGCTCGGCGCCTCCGCCGATCCGACGGTGTCCCTGCAATGAGCGCCGTCTCCGCCGCCGACACCGTCTCCGCCTCGCGGGCCGAGCCCAATCCCTGGCTGATCGCCATCGTCGTGACCCTGGCCGCCTTCATGGAGGTGCTGGACACCACGATCGTCAACGTCGCCCTGCCGCATATCGCGGGCACGATGTCGGCCAGCACCGACGAGAGCACCTGGACGCTGACGTCCTACCTCGTCGCCAACGGCATCGTCCTGACGATCTCGGGCTTCCTCACCCGGCTGCTCGGCCGCAAGCGCTACTTCCTGATCTGCATCGCCATGTTCACGGTGTGCTCGTTCCTGTGCGGCATCGCCACCAGCCTGCCCCAGATCATCATCTTCCGGCTGATGCAGGGCTTCTTCGGCGGCGGGCTGCAGCCGAACCAGCAGTCGATCATCCTCGACACCTTCCCGCCGGCCAAGCGCAGCCAGGCCTTCGCCGTGACGGCGCTCGCGACCGTCGTGGCCCCGGTGCTCGGACCGACGCTCGGCGGCCTGATCACGGACAATTACAGCTGGCGCTGGATCTTCCTGATCAACATTCCCGTCGGCCTCCTCACCTTCCTCGGCGTGATGGCGCTGGTGCGCGAGCCTGCCGCGGCGCCGGGCGCCCGGCGCAAGGTCTCCACCGACTATGTCGGGCTCGGCCTGATCGTCCTCGGCCTCGGCGCCTTCCAGATCATGCTCGACAAGGGCGAGAACGCGGACTGGCTCAATTCGCCGTTCATCTGCTGGATGGCCGCCCTGGCCGCCATCGGCATCGGCGGCGCCATCTGCTGGCTGCTCGTCGCCAAGGAGCCGATCGTCAATCTGCGCGCCCTGGCCGATCGCAATTTCGCCGTCGGCTGCACGATGATCGTCGCGATGGCGGTGATCCTCTATTCCAGCGCGGTGCTCCTGCCACAATTGTCGGAGCAGCAGCTCGGCTACACCGCCACCTGGGCCGGCCTGCTCCTTTCGCCGGGCGCGATTGCGCTGATCGGCCTCATCATCGTCGTCGGGCGGATCCTGCCTCTGGTGCAGGCCCGCTTCGTCATCGCCTTCGGCTTCGTGTTCCTGGGCGCCGCCTTTCTCTACTCGCGCAACCTCGTGCCCGACATCGACTTCGGGACACTGGTCAAGATGCGCGTGTTCCAGACGATGGGGCTCGGCTTCCTGTTCGTGCCGATCTCGTCGATCGCCTATCTGACCTTGCCACGCCAGCTCAACGGCGACGCCGCGGCGCTGTTCACGATGTTCCGCAACGTCGCGGGGTCCATCGGCATCTCGCTCTCGTCGGCGCTGCTGACCACGCGCGCCCAGGTGCACATGGCCTATGCCGGCAGCCACCTGACGCCCTATTCCCAGCCCTATCTCGACACCCTCGCCGCCACGCAGCGCGCCATCGAGGCGACCGGCGTCCCCGCAGCCACCGCCCAGCAGAGCGCCCTGGGCCAGATCTACCAGCAGCTGATCGACCAATCCCAGCTGCTCGCCTACATGGACGTGTTCTCGATCTGCGCCCTCCTGGCGTTCTGCGCGGCGCCGCTGGCGCTGCTGCTCTCGCCGGTGAAGCTGTCCGGCGGCGGCGCGGCCGCCCATTGATGGATGGGAGCGAGGTTGAATGAAAAGAGAGTACGGAGGCTAAGGGGGAAGGCCGGGTCGGCGCGCTGTGCCAAAGGCCGTGCGGTAATCGACAGCCTCTGCTGGGTGCTTGTTCCCGATCCGCGGTTGACGATTTCGCAGGCTCAAATCCCGCCCAGGCAACCGCCCTGCATTGCGAGGCCGCGCGCCAACCGACGCCGCCTTGCGATCGCCCGCAGCGCACCCCGGGGGGTGTTCGAGCCGCTGCCGATTGCGCTACAATTCGCCGAACTCAGAACCTTCGGATGCTGAGGATATGAGCCGTGGGATGCATCACGCCGTCAGCCGACGACGGAGTTCAGTTCGAGCAGCACCTTCGCCCCTTTGCCGGCTGCACTGATCGCCTCCCGGATTTCCGTCAGGGGAAAAGCGGCGGCCACAGGCACGTGAAGGCTCCCCTGGGCAATGAGATCGGCAGCCTCACGCAGCGCCGCCGCGAAACGGCCGGAGGTGTGCAGCCGGGGATATGCCAGCCAGAAGCCCCGGATCGCGACATCTCGGAAAATGACGTCGAGTTGGTTGGCTACCCCTGGCTGCTCGCTCATCGCCGAGTAGAGGACCATGGTTCCGCCCGAACTTATCGTGCCGGATAGCGCCGCCGTCGACGGTCCGCCGACACCTTCCAAGCCGAGCTTTATCGGCGTGTTGCCGGTCGCCTCGACGACCTTGGCCGCCAGACCTTCACTCTCAACCAGAACCACGTCACCACCGATGGCCTTGATATCGGCCACGACATCGAGGCGGCGAACAATGTTCACAGTCTTGAAGCCGCGAGCTTTGGCGAACGCGATGACACTGCGACCGACGCCGGAATTGGCGGCGTTCTGGATCACCCAGTCGCCGGGCTGGAGATCGACATATTCGCTGAGCAACAAAGCGGCCGTCGGCGGATTTACGCGCAGCATCGATAGTTGTTGCAAGCCAGCGTTCGGCGGCAGCGGGAACAGGGGTTGCGCCGGGACAACCAAGCGCTCGCGCCAGCCGTAGTAGCCGTTCGGCAAGTGAACCAGGTCGCCCGCCTTGACGTTTGCGACGTCGTGATCGGCTGACAGAACGCGGGCCACGCCCTCCGCGCCGATGATAGCGGGAAGTGGCGGTGCGGGAACGACGCCGCGCATGGTGCGCAGGTCGTAGGGATTGATCGGCGAATAGAGCATTTCGATCAAGACCTCACCAGCGCCTGGCGGGTTCGGTTCAGCCACGTCAACCAATTCCACGACATCGAGCGGCGGCCCATGCCGGAATATTTGAACGGCCTTCATTGGTGTCTCCATACGAATGGACGAGCAAAATCCGACACGAGGTTTGGCTGCTCTCCGGATCAGGCAAGGAATTGGGCATGCTTGGGTGATCAGAGACCGAAGCGCTTGAGGTCTTCGGGTAAAAATGCCTGACCGCTGCGATTCTTTACGCTCGGCAGCTCCGCGACCTTCGATCGCCAGGCGACAAGCGCCGTGCATTCTTCCGGAATGGCAAGTCCGGCAGCCTCGGCAAAGTTAAGGCTTGCGAAGACGGTGATATCCGCCATCGAGAACGTGTCGCCTGCAACGAAGGTCCGGCTTTTCAGCACTCCGTCGAAATACTTCATGCCCCGGACGGCCCTGGCACCCTGCCTTTCGCCCCATTCCTTTCTGCCGGCCCATTCAGGGCTCACATAGGGCTGCATAAGCGGGCCGAGGCCGGCCGTTGCGTAGTGAAAATAACCATCCACTCCGTCCATAAGCTCGGTTTCGGCGCGTTTTTGCATCATGTGGATCATGGCTTTTTCACGCGGCGTCTTGCCGGTGAGAGTCGGATTGCCATCCAGATTGTCGAAGTATTCGGTGATGGCTGTGGACTCGGAAATCAGAGTGCCGTCATCAAGCTCCAAGAGCGGGATTTTCCCGGAGGGGTTCATCGCCAGGAACGGGGCCTGCTTGTGCTCAGCGCCGATCAGATCGACAGTCACGAACTCAATTTGGGTCTCCAGACCCTTTTCGGCCAGGACAACGCGGATGCGTGAGGGGTTGGGAAAACCCGAACGGTCATAGATTTTCATGAGGAAGCCTCTCGTTCTTTATCTGCTGTGGATAGGATTTCAGGCCTGGGTCTTCATGGCGGACGGTCGATCAGGCGGGGATTTCCAACCCGCGTGCCACCGCCGGACGGGCCAGCCCCCGCTCGAGCCAGGCCGGAACGTGCTCGAGGCTGTCGAAATCGACGAGCTCACGCGCCCCGTACATTCCAAGGAGAATGCGGACCCAGCCGAACAGTGAGATGTCGGCGATCGTATACTCGTCACCCATGATCCATTTGCCCGCTGCGAGACGGGTGTCGAGGACGCCGAGCAGGCGCTTGGTCTCGCCGAGGAATCGATCGAGCGGCCGCTTATCTTCGATGGCTTTGCCGGCAAACTTGCAGAAAAAGCCGAGTTGCCCGAACATCGGACCGACTGCGACGGTCTGGAAGAACAACCACTGGATCGTTTCGTATCGGCGAGCCGAATCGGCCGGTAGCAGCCGGCCCGTTTTCTCGGCGAGATAGAGCAGGATCGCACCGGATTCAAACAGCGCGATCGGCTGGCGGCCGGGACCATCAGGGTCGACGATTGCCGGGATCTTGCCGTTGGGATTGAGCGAAAGAAAATCCGGCGTCCATGTTTCGTTGGCCATGATATCGACGCGGTGCGCCTCATACCGCAGTCCCAGTTCCTCCAGCACCGCCGAGATCTTCACGCCATTGGGTGTTGGGAATGAATAGAGCTGGATCCTGTCGGGGTGATGCGCCGGCCATTTGACGGCAGTCGGGAATGCTGAAAGGTCAGTCATTGTGATCTCCGGCGGCCGACCTGGTCGAAGGCCAGGCCAATACTGCTCTCTTGCTTGGACAAAGGCCGGATCCGGCTATCGTGGTGATCTGATCTGGCAACCGCCTCCCGATCTGGCGAGGCGGTTGCCGGGCTGCATGGACCAAAGGCGGTCCCGCGTCAGATCGTCAGGATGACCCGGCCGAGCGGACGCAGCTCCATCAGATGCCGCATCGCGTCCGCGGCGTTCTCGAGAGCAAACGTCTTCGCGACGATGGGCTTGACCTGACCGGATGCGAGCAGCTTCGAGATGGCCGACCATGCGGCGGCACGCGTGGCGACGCTTTCGGCGAAGAGCAGAAAGCCTTTGATGCTCGCGACCTTCCAGATGAGGTTCGTCACGTTGATTGTGGTTTCCTGCCCGCCCGCATAGCCAAGCGTCGTGAGCGATCCGCCCTGTGCCAGGATCGTCAGCGCCTCGCTTAGGATCTTGCCGCCAATCGCGTCGATCACGATGTCAGCGCCGTAGTTGTCGGTGATGCGATTGACGCCTGCTGCCAGCCCCTCCACGGAGAGGTCGATGACGTCGGCGAATCCAAGAGCCTTGGCTTCGTCGGCCTTGTCATGGTTGGTGGTCGAAGAGATGGCGTGCTTTGCGCCCAGTGCCCGGGCCAACTGGGTCACGGCATTGCCGACCGAGCCCCCGATTGCCGGTGCAAGGATGACCTTTCCGGCTTCGAATCCAGCGTTCATCAACGCGATGTATGCCGTCAGATAAGCCACTGGAATGCCGGCGGCGGCAGCGTCCTCGATGTTATCGGGTATGCGGAACAGCAACTCCTTCGGCACCGCAACGTATTCTGAATAGGTGCCATTTTCGAACACGCCGAACGGACCGAAGAACAGCACGCGAGTCCCGTCGGGAAAGTCCGCGTCACCACCTTCGATGACACCGGCTCCTTCGTTTCCGAGCACCAGGGGTGCGGTCGACAACGGAAAGTGGCCGGTAAGGATCGTATGATCGAGCGGGGTAACCCCCGCTGCCGTCATCCGCACGAGGAGCTGTCCTTCGGATGGCGCGGGCTTGGGCAGGTTAACGAGCTTAAGGTTCGGGTAGCCACCAAAGCTTTCTGCTCTCATCGCGCGCATGGCTAAGTATTCCTTCAAGTAAGTGTTGATGTCTGCTTATCGGCGTTGCGGAAACGCGGCTGGCTGTCACGAGACACATACGACGGCTTGAGGTTGTCTCAAATGTCATTTAACCGGCGATTTGGGACGTGACGCCCGAGGTCCATCCGCTCGGGTTTCTGTGCGGCAAAACACTGTGCGCAAACAGGCGCAGCATCGGCGATGCGCTGAGAAGCCCGGCGCTAGGAGGCGATGGCCGGTCGGCGCTTCCGCCAGTCCATCGATTGGAGGCCTGTGGCACCGCTTGCCGGCGCGGCCCCGCACGCCGCCGCGCCGGGCAGGTCGCGCTCCATCATGTGGATGGGACGCGGATACTGCTGTCGGCGTGACCGTGATCTCATCGGCGATGTGAACGATGCCGATCAGGCCGGAGGTCGATCGATGGCCGCGGGGTGGCGCGCGAGCGGCAGCACCCGGATCGTCATGAATGGGAACAACGGCAACGACCACAGGATTTCGTGTAGACGATCGTGATCCGACACGTCGAAGATCGAAATATTGCCGAACTTCCCCGCGATCCGCCAGAGATGCAACCACTCGCCCGAACGCTGATACTCGCTTGAGGCGATCTTCTCGCGCGCTTTCATATCTTCGAGCCGAGATGGATCGATCTCGGCAGGAATTTTGACGTCGATTTCGACAAAGTAGAGCATGGCATTCACCTTCCGCAGGAAATTGGCGAGACCGCTGTTCCTGAAGCCCACCATCGAGCAGCACGGTGGCCACGATCTCCCGGCCGACGTCCAATCGAGCCCCCGATGATTGGCATCGGAGGTTCGATTGCCGGGTCTATTTGGCTTCACGTGCCGCCCGCTCGATGACCTCAGCCACCGCGCGCGGCTGGGAGATGAAGACAACGTGGCTGCCCTTGATCTCGGTGACGTGGGCATGCGCCCGCTCGTACATCGAGCGTTCCAGCGCGGGGTTGATGATCCGATCCTCAGTGGCGACGATCGCGTAACTTGGCTTCGCCTTCCATGCAGGTGAGGTAATCGGCGTGCCAAACGCCTTCGCAGCGACAGGCATCTGCGACAGCGCCATGAAGTCGGCCGCGGCCTTTGGCAGGTCGCCGGCAAAGTCGGCAGCGAACACCTTCGGATCCAGGAACAGGAACCCATCCTTGGAGGGGGTGACACCGGTCGACGCGCCGGGCTTGCTTTGGAGCAACGCACCGAGGGCCTCGCCCTCATCGGGAACGAAGGCCGCGACATAGACCAGGCCTGCAACTTTTGGGTCGTTGCCTGCCTCCGTGATCACGCCGCCGCCGTAACTATGGCCGACGAGGATCACCCGGCCATCCTGGCGTTCGAGAATCCGTTTCGTCGCGGCGACATCGTCCTCAAGCGAGGTCATCGGCGGTTGGGCAACACTCACCTTGTATCCATCCTTGCGCAGGATGTCGGCGACCGGCTTCCAGCCCGAGCCGTCGGCGAACGCACCATGGACGAGCACGACGTTGACGACAGAGCCTTCCGGTGCGGCTTGTGCAGATGTGACAGTCGCTGAGAGGATGGCAACAGACGCGGCGAGAAGCATGCGTAACTTGGTCATAGGAAATGTCCTTTCACCGATGCCGGCGGATCGAGTTGAAAATCGGCGCGTCCGTCGCAGGATCGCGGCGGCCAATGCGCTTCATGTGATGGTCGGTTAGGACGGAGGCGCTGACCGCGATGTCCGCCGCAGGCCACGTCAAAGGATCGGGCGATCGGGGTGGCCGACGACAACTTCACTGACCTGGATCACGGGCCTGATGTCCGTGTAGTTGGGGATGTCGGCGAGAATCTCCGCCCCGTGCCGGCCCATTCCGGCTTGGAAAAGCTCGATCGACGCGCTGAAGATGTGGCACGCTCCGATGTAGGTCGGCGTGCTGCCGGGCTCGCCGCCGGCGAGTCCCTTGTCGATCGTGTAGTATGTGCAGCTATCACCAAGGAGCGCCTGCACCAGCGGCATGTGCTTGTCGCGGTAATAGCCGTGATCGAACCGTACGCCCGGCTCATAGGGGTACATGACGCTGACTTTTATCATGATCGTTTCCAATCGAGTTGCAGCGAGGCGCGCGGAACATCGGGTTGTCGCGGTGGGTGCGAGGTGCATCCACCGTGACAACAGGCGGTCGGCTGAAGCCTCGCCGGGGTTCGGATCAGGCGACGGATACCGGGCTGTTGCCGGTCATCGCCGAGAGCAGAACGATCGAATATTCCGATGCCGACTGCTGGTTCTGCCCCGTCACCAGCTTGCCATCCCTAATGATATACGGATCGTCGTTGCCGAGACGCGAGTAGACCGATCCGGTCTCTTCGAGGACAGTCTGGGGATAGTGCGGAATGACAAAGCCGGGGCCGAACATCTTCTGCAGTGCCAGATCGGCCTCGAGCGTATAGCCGGTCGTGCGCTTGCCGCGAATGCGAGCGGGAATGTTCCCGAGCGCGATCGCGCCATGGCAGATGGCGCCGACGACCTTGTCCTTCGCCCAAAAATGCTCCAGCGCCTTGCCTACATCGGTGTTCGGGAAGAGATCGAAGGTCGCACCGCGTCCGCCGGCCACGTGAACGGCATCGTACTGGTCCAGATTGACGTCGGCGAGCTTCAGGGTCGTCTCGAACTTCGCGACGAGGCCCTTGTCCGACAGAAAGCCCTTGCTGACGAGGTCTTCAGCCTCAAGCGAATGCTCGAAATGCGGGTCGCTGTAGGAATCGTACACGACCTTGCCGCCCTTGGGGCTGGCGAAGTCGACTTCGACGCCACGCTCGATCAGGTGCCAATAGGGATGAGTGACTTCCGACAACCAGAATGCTGTCTCGGAATTTGAAATTACGAATAGAACCTTCATGGTAGAGCCTCATGTGTGATGCCGCACCTCGAAACCTGCCGCGTTGAAGCAACGAGGCCGAGATTGCATGCTTGCGGGATTGGGGGGCTTGACGCACCGCTTCGGTGCCATTGCTGATGATACTGGTGAGCCGCCGTGCGGCTCGAATTGTCTGTCGGATTTTCTATGATCTCCTTCCGGGCTTTGTTTGATCCTGCCTTCGGTTCACGCCTTTGCGGCGATCCCGTAGCGAGCGGCGGGAGATGAGCTCGACAACCGGGCGGCCATCGCTCTGCGGGCCGCTTCGTAGCGGTTCCACTCGTCCAGATCGGGCAGCGCCGGGATCGTGACGATCTCGCCCTGATCAAGACCGGCCAGCGACGCATCGACCATGTCTTCCGCCGTCATCACGATCGAGGCGGGAAGGTTATGGATCCCGACGCCCGCGATGTCCCAAAACGGCGTGGCGGTCGCGCCCGGCAGCACTGCCTGGACGCGCACGCCCTTGTCGGCAAGTTCGTGCTGGAGCGATTGACTGAGAGCGAGGACGAAGGCTTTGGTCGCGCCGTAGACGCCGTTCATCCTCTCCGGCGCAATCCCCACGATCGACGCAATATTGATGAGGGTGCCTCCACCCCGCGCCGCGAAGCCGGGTGCGGCGGCGTAGGTAAGGCGCGTCAGGGCACCGACATTCAACGAGATCATCTCTTCCATCTTGTCGATGTCCGACGACAGCAACGGCGTCATCGAGCCGACGCCCGCATTGTTGACGAGCATCGTGATGTGCCTGTCCCCCTTCAGGCGTTCTTCGACCTGACGGATGTCCGACTGATCGTTGAGATCGGCGACCAGCGTCTCGACCAAGCGACCGGTCTCTTTCTCAAGACGTTTTGCGAGTTCCAGCAACCTGCCCTGGTTACGGGCGACGAGAACCAAGTCGTAGCCGCGCTTCGCCAGACGATCTGCGTAGACGGCGCCGATGCCGGTGGATGCGCCCGTAATCAGCGCCGTGCCTTTTCTTTCGGGGATGGTCATGTCTCGTCTCCCGAGAAGCGGCGAAACGTTGCCATCTCTTGAACGAGAACATAGGCTTGCTATTACTTATCTCAAATGTCATATAAACGGCGTTTTGGGACATCGATGGAGGCGGCCGTGCAGCGCATCGGTTTTATCGTGTTTTCCGGCTACCAGGTGATGGCCTTCGCCGCGCTGTCGGTGTTCGAGATCGCCAATCAGCAGGCCGGCAAACCGGTCTACGACGTGCGCATTCTGTCGGAGACGGGCGGCCTGATCCAAACCTCGATCGGCATGAGCATCGGGACGGAGGCTTTCGACGACACGGTCTACGACACGCTGATCGTAGGGGGCGGCGGCGAGATTGAACCGCCGACGGCGGGCTTGGTCGACTTTGTCCAGCGAGCACTCGGGCGGAGTCGGCGCATCGCCTCGATTTGCAGTGGGGCGTTCGTCCTTGCCGAGGCAGGATTGTTGGACGGCCGCCGCGCCACGACCCATTGGATTTACGCTCGCGCCTTCCAGAGTCAGTTTCCGAAGGTCAAGGTGGACGAGGATCGGATCTTCGTTCATGACGGCCCGATGTGGACGTCGGCCGGCATGTCTGCCGGCATCGATCTGGCCTTGGCGATGGTGGAGCAGGATCAAGGGGTGGAGCTTGCAAGAATCGTCGCGAAGAAGCTCGTCGTCTATCACCGGCGCGCGGGCGGTCAGTCGCAATATTCGGCTCTGCTGGAGCTCGAACCGAAATCCGATCGCATCCAGAGCGCTCTTTCCTATGCCAAGAGCAATCTCCACACGCCCCTGTCGGTTCCGCAACTGGCGGAAGCGGCGCGGCTGAGCCCCCGTCAGTTCAGTCGCGCCTTCCACGCCGAGACCGGTCAGTCGCCCGCCAAGGCCATCGAGAACCTCCGCGTCGAGGCGGCGCGGCTGATGATGGAGGAAGGCCGGCATCCCATCGACGTCGTGGCGCAGCAGACCGGCTTTGCCGACCGTGACCGGATGCGCCGTGCTTTCTTGCGCGCCTATGGGCAGCCCCCGCAAGTCATTCGGCGCAATGCTCGCGCGGCCGCGTGATCGAGCAACTCGCTACATCTGGCCACGATTCTCAGAGGCAACGGCCTCTCGCACCACTGAGCCGTCGGCGGCAGAGTTCCCGATTTCGCAGCAAAGCTCGACGCCGGTGAGACGGAACGATACGGCTCAGCATTCGGTATTCGTTTGCGGCTTGTATAGGGTAGGGGGCTATGTCATAAGGCTCGATGACCCACACCACCCGTGAAAAACACAAGCTGTTGGCGCGCGTGCGCCGCATCCGAGGCCAGGTCGAAGCTATCGAGCGTGCCCTCGATGCCGAGTCCGATTGCGAGCAAGTCATGCACCTGATTGCCGGGGCGCGGGGCGCACTCGCTGGCCTGATGGCCGTCGTGGTCGAGGACCATGTGCGAGAGCACCTTGTCGATGCCGAGAAACATCCGGGCGCCCTGAACGGCGAAGCTGCGGAACAACTCCTCGAAGTCGTCCGCACTTACTTGAAATGAGAACCGCCATGACCGAGAACGACAGCGCCTCCGTCACTGCATTCCATAGCCACGCCTTCCTTGGCGAGGGACACGAAAAGAGTGAGCGTAAGACCTGGGCCGTGATCTGGCTGTGCGGCGCCATGATGATCGCGGAAATCGTCGGCGGTCTGCTGTTCGGCTCGATCGCGCTCGTCGCCGATGGTCTGCATATGAGCACGCATGCCGGTGCGCTCTTGCTGGCAGCGCTCGCCTATACCTACGCTCGCAAGCATGCCGACGACACGCGCTTCTCGTTTGGCACCGGCAAGCTCGGCGACCTTGCCGGGTTCACCAGCGCTATCATCCTGGCGATGATCGCGTTGCTGATCGGCTACGAATCCGTCGGCCGTATCTTTGCACCGGTCCCTATCCACTTCGCCGAGGCCATCCCGATTGCTGTTCTTGGCCTGGCCGTGAACGTTGCGAGTGCGTGGCTGCTGAGCAGCGGCGACCATCATCATGGCCACAATCATGGGCATGACCACGGTCACGGGCACGACGATCATGATGAATCCCAACGCATCGAGACTCGTAACGGAACTGTTGTGCTCGACGTGTTCGAGGATGGCGTGCCGCCCCGCTTCCGGCTCTATACGGAAACCGGCCCTGCTCTGACGGCCCAAACGGCATCGATCGAAACTGTGCGTCCTGATGGCTCGCGGCAGGTTTTCGCGATGAACGATCAGGGGGGATATCTGGAATCGGCAGACGAGATTCCTGAGCCGCATGCCTTCACGGCTCATGTTCGGATCGGGGATCAGGACTATCCGGCAGTCTTCGAGGAGCATGAACACGCGCATGGATCGACGGCACGCGACAACAATATGCGTGCGGCCGTGATCCATGTGATCGCCGACGCTGCGGTGTCAGTGCTCGTGATTGTCGGGCTGCTGCTCGCTCGCGCCTTTGGCTGGCTCTGGATGGACCCTCTCGCGGGTATCGTCGGCGCCGTCGTCATTGCAAGCTGGTCTTACGGCCTGATCCGGGACACGGGTGCAATCCTGCTGGATATGAACCCAGACCGTCAGATGGCAGACAAAGTCCGCCAAACGATCGAAAGCGAGGGCGACAAACTCGCCGATTTGCATCTCTGGCGCCTCGGCCCGGGCCATCTTGGCGCGATCGTTTCGGTCATCACGACCAAAGTGCGAGAAGCGGATTATTATCGTGGTCGTCTAACCCGCTTCAAGTCGCTGTCACACCTCACAGTCGAAGTGCGGCATCGATCTTGATCTCGCTACGCCTGACACCGTCGCCTGCGAGCCGGGCGGCTTTTCAGCGCGCGAAATAACCCGGCTGGCCGATGTCGGCGATGAGGCCGATCTGCGTCGGCTTCCAGTCCAGCCATGTCTGCGTCAAAGCGCTGGATGCGGGCATATCGAGGCCCGCGAACAGTCCGAGCGGGCCGTAATAATCGCTGGCTTGCTCCTGCTCGATCGAGACCACGGGCACGTTCAGAGCGCGGCCGATCACCTCGGTGATCTGGCGCAGGGGCACGCCCTCTTCGCCGACGGCATGATAGATGCCATCAGCCGCGCCCTTCTCCAAGGCGAGCCGGTAGAGGCGGGCGACGTCCAGCCTGTGCCCCGCCGCCCAGCGAGCGCTGCCGTCGCCGACATACGCGGCGGCGCCTTTCCGGCGGGCCCCTTCGAGCAGATACGTGATCAAGCCCGCCTTGCCGTCGCTGCCATGCACCTGCGGCAAGCGTATCGCCATCGCGCGCACGCCGCGTGACGCATAAGCCAGGCCGGCCTGTTCCGACACGCGCGGAACATGCGCGCTGGCGTCGCGCCGCATCTCCTCGGTGATGACGGCGCCCGGTGCGATGAGGCCCGTTCCCGACGTGACGATGAAGGGTTTGCCGGTGCCATCCAGCACGTCGCCCATCGCTTCGATGGCGCGCTTGTCGATCTGCCCGTTCTCCGCGAATTTCGAGAAATCGTGGATGAAGGCGAGATGGATCACGCCATCGGCGTCCGCCGCGCCCGAGCGCAAGCTGTCGAGATCTTCGAGCGAGCCGCGATGCACCTGCGCGCCGGCCGCTTCCAGCGCCGCTGCGTTGGCATCGGAGCGGGCGAGGCCCACCACCTGATGGCCGTTGGCGATCAATTCCCGGGTTGTGGCGGCGCCGATGAATCCGGCGGCGCCGGTCATGAAGACACGCATGTGAACTCTCCTTGTTGTCGAACGACGCGATCAGCCGGCGAGCGCTAGTCCGCCTTCGATCTTGATGGTCTGCCCCGTCAGGAAGCCGTTGCGCATGCAGGTCAGATAGGCCCCGCGGCTTCGGCGGGCTGCCTGGGACGCGGCACGAGTTGCTTCTGCGCCATGGCCGTCAGCCTCTCGCGATAGCCTTCGGGGAACGCGCTCCATATCTCGGTCTCGATCAAGCCGGGGCACACGCAGTTCACGCGCACCGGCGCCAGGTCGACGGCGAGGCAGAGCGCCTCTCCAAACTCGGCGCGGATGGTCTGCCAATGTGCTATGATGGTAAAGTAGTGATAATATACCGGTATAATCGCTAACAGGAATGGCCATGCTCGCCACGAATGAAAACCTGCTGGGGACCTATCTGAAGGATCGCCGCGCGAAACTCGATCCGACCGCGTTCGGCTTTCCCCTGGCGCGGCGGCGTACGCCAGGCCTGCGCCGCGAGGAGGTGGCCCAACGCGCCAATGTCAGCGCCACGTGGTACACATGGCTGGAGCAGGGACGCGGCGGCGCGCCATCCGCCGATGTGCTCGATCGCATCTCGCACGCGATGATGCTGACGGACGCCGAGCGCGAGCACCTGTTTCTGCTCGGGCTGGGCCGCCCGCCCGAAGTTCGCTATCGCGCGCCCGAGGGCATCACGCCGCGCTTGCAACGCGTGCTCGACACGCTGGAACATAGTCCGGCTTTTATTCGAACGGCCACGTGGGACGTGATCGCATGGAATAAAGCCGCCGCAGCGGTTTTGACCGACTACGGCACGTTGCCGGAGGGCCAGCGCAATGTGTTGCGCATGATGTTCCACGACTCGCGCATCCGCGCGGCGCAGTCCGACTGGCAAAGCGTTGCACGCTACGTCGTGGCATCGTTCCGCGCCGACGTGGCACGCGCCGGTGCGGCGCGGAACGTGCAATCGCTCGTCGACGAACTCTGCGCGACCAGTCCGGAGTTCGCGGCGATGTGGCGCGACAACGATGTCCAGACGCATGGCGACGGCGTGAAAGTCCTGCATCATCGCACCGTCGGACCGCTTTCGATGGAATTTTCGGCTTTCGCCGTCGATGGCCGCCCCGATCTCAACATGGTGATCTACAATCCGGTAACGCCCGAAGATGCGGACAAGATCAGGGCATTGCTCAAATCCCAGCCCTGACCATCGCATTCCTGATCTGTACGGCCGGCCGTGATCGACGCCAGAAGAAAGCGAGTTACGGAGTCACGGTGACAGTGCGTTTTATTGATGCCGATCACGAATGCCAAAGTCATACGCACTGTCACCGTAATAATGTGCACGACCCTGCACCCCCGCTTCGTTCTGACCGCAACGTGACATTCGTCACTTCCGTCCGCGTTGAAATCGTGTTTCTCTTGCAATCGCAGGGGGGGGATGCTGCGGCAAGTGATCACGCCGTCGTGAGGAGATGGGCTCGTGCGGCTTCATATCTCCACGGACGACGTGCCGGAGCGGGAACGCTTCGACAATTGGGACGCGATGCTGGATGGCACGCTCGGCATGCATGCGCGGCCGTTGGCGGATTCGCGGGAGCCTTTCCAAGCCAATCTGTCGGTGAGTTCCACCGGGCCGCTGTTCAGCCTCACCATGGAGGCGGACGGGCATTGCATCGTTCGCGACACGGCCACCGTCGCCCAACGACACCTGAACGCCTATTGGGTCTATCGCGAAGTCGGCGCGGGCGCGCGGATCACGCATGCCGGCGATGAGGTGGTTACGACCACCGGCAACCTCATCATTGCCGACGCCGATGTGCCGTGCGAGATACGCCCGATGGGCCGCTATGGGCACTCGGTGCTGCTGGTGCCGAAGCCCGCTCTCGATCCGTATCTGCGGGCGTCGGGACGGCCGGTGCTGGCGTTGCTGTCCGGTCTCAATGGGGTGGAGGCGCTTGCTTCGGGTTATCTCGACGCCCTGGCGCGCAATTGGGACGGGATTGGCGCGGAAAGCATGGGGATGGTCGCCGACACGCTGTGCCGGCTGATCGGCGTGGCCTGCGGCGCCGCGGCGGCGAATCACCCCGATGCGGTACGGGCCGGCCGGCTGGCCGAAGCCAAGCGATTGATCGATCGTTCCCTCACCGTCCCCGATCTCTCGGCCACGTGGATCGCGACCTCGCTGGGGATTTCGGTCCGCATGCTGCACCTGCTGTTCGAGCCGACCGGTAGCAGTTTCGCCCGCTACGTCCTCCGGCGTCGATTGGAGGAATGCCGGACGGCATTGCTCGCCGATCCCACTCGCCCGGTGATCGACATCGCGTTCGCCTGGGGGTTCGGCAGCCTGTCCAGCTTCTATCGCGCCTTCCAGAGGGCGTTTGACATGGCGCCGAGCGACCTGCGGGAGGCATCGCGTAACGCGCGCAGCGCGTGACCGGACTGCACGGAATGAGACGCGATTTGCACCCATGCGGAAGAAGGCTGATCGGCATGGTGGCTTAATCGCGCCGTCGTCGCGGTCAGCGCCGGCGCCATGCGCAGTGTCGCGCATGGCAATTCACGGAAGGCTTCCGCATGTCGTTACTCAGATCGCTCACGGTCGCCGGCACGGTCCTGGCGCTCGGTGTCGCCTCGCCCGCGCATGCCACATTGGCGCTCAACGCGCTCTCCATCAACGCGCTTTCCATCAATGCGCTCTCCATCAACGCGCTCACCTCGAATGCGCTGACGACCGATCCCCGCCTCGCCAGCACGCCCGCGATCGCGGATCTGAATGGCGTGGTGGTGGAGGGGGTTACGCTACCGCGGCAGAATAATCGCTGACCATGACAAGCAGGCTGGGCGCAGCCGTAGTCGGCGGATTGCTCTTGCTCGTCCTACCGGCCCTGGCGCACGCCGCGGCTCCAGGGCCGCGGGTGGCCGTGGAGGGCACGGCGTTTCGCGTCCAACTGCCGGACGGCAGCGTATTGCCGCAGGACCAATTGGTCGGCGTGGTTCTGACATTGGGAGATGGCAGCGGAGTTCAGCGGCGCATCCGTATCGACGCGGTCGAGCATGACACCCGCGACAAGCTGGGCGAAGTCATGCTCTACACGCTGTCCGAAGCCGATCCGGTGAGCAAACAGTGGCGCAACGCGTGCGATCCCGACCCGGACGGGCGGCGGCTGGGCTTTCCACTCTCGGGCGCGTTCACGCCGGACGGGCGCTATATCGCGGCGCCCGGCCGCATCCTGATCACCTGCACCGGCGGCGCGGAGGGAAAATGCATCCGCTTCGGCTACAAGCCATGGCGCACCACCCCGGAGGGCGAGGCGCTGCGACCCTACTACCAAACCTGCGTGCGGCTCGTGCGCGCGGACTATGGTGGAGACGGGGTTGGCCACACGCGCAACGGGACGCCCATCGATCTGTTCGATCGCATCGGCATCCAACGCGATGAAGTTGCCCCGGGGATGACCCTGGAGGCGGCGTTCGACCCGGACGGGGCCGTGTGCGTGGCCCATCCGCGGCTGCCCGGCGGGATCTCGCTCGACGCCCTGGGGCGGCAATACCCGCGCCTGGCCGGCCATCTCGATGCGGACTGCAGCGAGCATGTGCCGGCGCTGTTGTACGTCCGCTCCTTCGGTCGCTAGTGTTCCGATTCTAACGGCTCGCCCCGAGCCGTCAGCCCGGAACCCTGGCTTGATCCAGAGCATTGTGTTGCGTTTCCAACAGGATGCCAGGCGACACGCGTTGGAAGCACAACACGAGGCCGTGTGCTTCTAAATCGACGCGGTCGAATCGTCCGCATTTGATGCCCGCTTGTTCTCCAAGAGCGGCGCGATGGCGGACATCGCCGGAGGTCCGAGATGGGCCGGGAACAGACATGGCGGCGCGGCTCGGAATGTCACCCGCTGCGCTGAGCTCTCCGATCTGCAATTCACCGCGGCGAACCAGCGCGTCGCTGAATGTGCCCAACCATCGACGGCCATTCGAAAGACAAAAGTCGAGAGCCATGCAACGGGCGATGATGATTCTGGTCATTTTGCTGGCAGGCACCGCTGCCGTGCGCGCCGACCAGGTCGTGAATGACGTTTACCGAGATCTCATTAGGCCACATGGGCGCCCGCGCAGTGCTGCGGTCTCACAGGCGGCGCTCGATTTTTGCTATGGTCAGACCGGCGACATTCGAGGCCTTGCCGATACCGCGGCATTCAAGCAGTGCATGCTCAGCCGCGGGTATCGATGGCAAAGGACGCAGGTCAAGGGGAGACCCGCTCCCGAAAATGGCGCGGACTGGTGCATAACGCATGATACGTGTTAGGGCGCATTGACATTCATGGTTTGGGGCAGGACGCGAGCGATTTTTCAAGGTCGACCCGTTGCTGGCCGATGATCCGTTCCAACTCGGCAATCCGCGCTGCTGCTTGCGCGATCGCGTTGTCCGACAGCAAAGCTGCCTTGTCCGGCGGGTCGTCTCCAACCGTTTCCTCGACAGCTTCTGTCGTCAGCGCCTGGGGCACCCCGCCCGTTTGCCCCGGCTTGCGCCCGGGCCGCTTGCCAAATCCGGCAAGACCCTCGGCACGCCACGCCGCATGCCAGCGATAGAGCAGCTGCCGCGCGACGCCCAACTCCCTCGCCAACGGCGCCACCTTGCGCCCGGCCTCCATCTGCGCGACCGCCGCCTTGAAGGTTGCCGAGAACACACGCTCTGATTGCTTCGACATGGCCTGGTCCCTGGAGCCTTGTCACCGCATTCCGCTGTCTCAATCAAGGGGTGCAGTCCACACCCGTCGCCGTGATCCGCCCGTAGTCCGGCGGATCGCAGCTGGCGCGAAATGACAAGACTCGTGATCTGCGCATGCTCGACAAGATCCGAACAAAATTCGTCGGCCGATCAGACCGTGATGGGTTGGACAGCGCCGGAGTTGCCCCGTGCCGCCCACCGCGGCCTTGAATGAAGAGGTATGCTTATGGTCCGCTCGATTGGGATCGGTCTCGCATTTGCTTCGGTTGCACTGGCCAGTGCAGCATTTGCCCAGGCACCAGGCAGCAGAATGCCGGTCACCGTTGACAATTTCCCCCGCGCCGAGACCGACCATTACCTTGCGGCGAATGCAAAGGCCGTCGGCGGACTGGGCAAGTTTCAGCACTCCCGCGAGCCCGCATCGATCGACAATCAAACGGTCATTCGCATGAACCGGGATACGCTTTATTCGTTTGCGGTGTTTGATCTCGCCGGCGGGCCGGTAACGCTCTCGCTGCCTGATGCGGGCAAGCGCTATATGTCGATGATGGTCGTCGACCAGGACCACTACCTGCCGGTCGTCGCCTACGGGACGGAGCCGGTCACGCTGACGCAGGAATCGGTCGGTACCCGTTATGCCTTCGTCGCTGTCCGGACGCTGGTCGATCCCAACGATCCGAAGGATCTCGACGAGGTCCACAGGCTGCAGGATGCGATCAAGGTCAGCCAGAACGAGAGGGGGAGGCTCGACCTTCCCAACTGGGACGAAGCCAGTCTCACGGATATCCGCAATGCGCTGCTCGCGCTGGCAAAGCATCAGACGTCTTTTCTTGGCGCCTTTGGAGCTCGTGGCCAGGTCGATCCGATCCAGCACCTGATCGGCACAGCCGCCGGATGGGGCGGTATTCCGGACAGGGACGCCACCTATGTGAGCTTCACTCCGGCGAAGAACGATGGCCGGACAGTCCACACCCTCAGCGTGCCGGCAAGTGTGCCGGTGAAGGCTTTCTGGTCGGTCAGCGTCTACAACCCGAGAGGCTTCTTCGAGAAAAACGCCTACAACGCATATTCGATCAACACCATTACCGCGAAGAAGAATGCGGACGGCTCGGTGACGATCCAGTTCGGCGGCTGTGACGGCAAGATCCCGAACTGCCTGCCGATCGTCGGGGGCTGGAACTACACCGCGCGGCTCTATCGTCCGGAGCAACCCATTATCAGCGGGACTTGGACGTTTCCGGAGGCGAATCCCTTGAACTGAGCCTCGAGGGATCGCTCTGCGAGGAGGGAGAAGTCGGTTTCGTCGCCCCCATGGCAAGTGGCCGATGGGGAGCGGCGGAAGGCGCTTCTCGTCGTTACGCCTCAATTGGCACGGTGCCGGCCAGGTCCGTCGCGGTGCGCGACAGTTATGATGACAGTGCAGTTTATTGATGCAGATCACAAGCATCAAAGTCAAATGCACTGTCACCGTAACTCGCATGAACCGACATGCCGTCACCCTGGCATCGCCGCGAGCCCGTGTGCGCCGGTACCTTGCAATGACAGGTACCTTGCGATATACGATTGTCGCAACGCACGCGAGGCCGATGGCCGAAGACATCGACATCCAGATCAAGAAGGGGGCGCTTGAACTCTGCGTTCTCGCCTTGCTGTCGGCACGGGAAAGCTACGCCTACGAGATCGCCAGTTCTCTTTCGGAGCGCGTCGGCATGGGAGAAGGAACGATCTACCCGCTCATGCGTCGCCTGCAGGCCGACGGCCTGGTCGAGACGCGGCTCGAGGAATCCTCGAGCGGGCCGCCGCGGAAATATTACCGCCTCAGTGCGCTGGGCCGCAGCGCCTATGCCGCCCGCAAGCGCGAATGGCGGGACTTCGTCGATGCCGTCGACAAGCTTCTGGGATAGGGCGATGACCCGAGATGCATTTCTGCAGTCGCTGAAGGAGACCATCACCGGCCTGCCGCAGACGGAGATCGACGAAATTCTCAGCGATTATGCCGCCTATTTCGACGATGCCAGGGCCGCAGGCCGCGCGGAGGCCGACGTCGCCGCCATGCTCGGCAACCCGGCGCAGCTCGGCCGCGAGCTTCGGACCGAAAGCGGCCTGCGTCGGTTCGAACGGCGCCCGAGCGCCGCGAACCTGATCCTTGCGCTGTTCGCGCTCGCGGGCCTCGCCGTGGTGGACCTCATCGTGCTGCCGTTCCTCCTGGTGTTCGCGGCGATCGCCCTGGGCCTTGCGGCGCTTGCCCTGCTCCTCGCCCTGGCTGGAGCCGGCAAGATCCTGCTGCTGGCGACGGCCTGGCCGGACGCCTCGTTCATCGTGCTTCTGGGACGCTTCCTGATCGGCGTCGGCCTGATCGCCGGCGCCGTCGGCCTCGGCTCGCTGCTCCTCCTTGGTCTCAGCAGCGGCGTCAGGCTCCTCGGGGAGCATGCCCGGCTGCACTACCGCCTTCTCAAGCCCATGCCCGAAAGCGCCGGACGCGCTCGATGACCTCACCGGGAGGATCTCATGAACGGCACATTGGCCCGTCTCGCGATGGCATCCCTGGGCCTTGCCGCGGTTTGCCTGGTCGCCGGCTATTCCATGGCCGGCCCGGAATGGCGCCACGACGGCTGGCACCGCGGCTGGTTCTGGCCTTCGGTGTGGCGGGCCTGCGCGGAAACACCCCAAGGCTCCGCGGGACAGCCGGATACGATCACCCTGCCCTGGCAGAGCACCGGCAGCCTTCGGATCGAGATTCCCGCGCATGTCGACTACCGGCCCGGCGAGCCAGCCCAGGCCGTGATCAGCGGCGACCCTTCGATCATCGCCCATGTCCGCCTGGCCGATGGGGTGCTGACCTCGGATGACGACGGCGACTGCTTCTCGTGGGAACGGCCCGTCACCGTGCGCCTCACCGGCGGGCCCGTCGCCGAATGGAAGCTCTCCGGCAGTGCTGCTCTCGTGCTCAACGCCGTCGCCCAGCCGACGCTCGCCGTCGACATGAGCGGCAGCGGCGAGGTCTCGGCGAACGGCAAGGTGGACCGGCTCAATGTGAAGATGTCGGGATCCGCCGAGGCCGATCTGAGCCGGCTGGCGACGAACAGCGCCTCCGTCAGGCTCAGCGGCAGCGGCCAGGTCGAGATCGCGCCGAGCAGCGAAGCCGACCTCCACATGTCCGGCAGCGGCGTGGTCAAGGTGCATGGCACCCCGACGATCCGGTCGCACGTGTCCGGCAGTGCCCGGATCGAGCAGGTGCCCTGAGCAAGTCGAGATCCCGCTCCTGCAGCAGCGCGACATCCCTGATGATGACCGTGCGGCTCGAGATGCTGCTCCTCGCTGCCGCCTGCGGCGTCACGACCAGCCTGGCCCAAGCCGCCCGCCTGACGTTCATGCAAAGTCGGGGGGCTGTGGCCGCCTTGCGCCACGGTGCTCGCGGAAATGAAGATCGGAGCACTCGTTCTTTCCGCGATGCCGAATTGCCTGATCGCCGGAGCTCCGAGCCTGCTGATCTCCCGCGGCGTGCTGGGCTGGCTACGAGGGCCCCGGCGGCGCATTGCTCGGCATATCGCGAATCGCGCCGCATTCCGCGCAGAACCTGGCCCTCGTCGTGCGCAGGAGCTTGCCGCATGCCGCACAGGGCGGTCCGTAGCCGGCGAGGCGGTGGTGCCAAACCGTCTGTGCATTCGGCGCCTCGACACCCGTCAGCTCGAAGTACCGACGCACTGCGCCGTCGCCGAGGACATGCTCCTTCGCCTCGGCCAGCGGCATTCCGTTCCGGTGAAGCTCTCTGATCGCAAGCAAAGGATCTGGATGGGGATAGACCGTGCGCCATTCCTGCTCGTCCAGCATCGGCACGTCAGTCCCACATCGCCAGCAGTAGGCTACCGTCGGCACAGTCTTTCTCCGTCCATGTCCTGTACGATGTAGCGGGACGCCGGATCGACGGTTACGAACGCCCCGGCAGGGCCTCATGCCGAACCGGCTCGCGGCGTCGGGGGACGTTACGCTTTTGGAATGCCCCGGTTGAAAAGGCATTCTGATGACGGCGCAGTTGATTCATCGCAGCCACGAGCGCCGTTGGCCATAGCCGGCCAGCCAGCTCCTCCCCTTCACTCCCCCTCCGCATCCACCAGCCTCGCCTCCGCCATGCCCCTCCTCGCCAGGGCGATCACCTCCTGGATGACGCTGCCGCCGTCGGCGAAGCGGTAGATGGCGAAGAGGCGCGAGGGGTGCAGCGCCAGCGCGCTGTCGAGGCCGCGCACCGTGCCGGCGTCGATGGCGCCCTGCACCAGGCGCCGCGGCAGCAGGCTGGCGCCGAGGCCGGCGGTGACGAGCTGGGCCACCACCGTCGGGCTGCTGCAGCGGCAGACCCTGGAGGGCTCCAGCCCGGCCTGGCGGAACCAGTCGGTGATCTGCCGCCACATCGGCGCGGGGTGCGGGTTGGTGATGATCAGCACGTCACGCAAGTCCGCCGGATGGAGCGGCGAGGGCAGGTCGAAGGCGGCCGGCGCCGCCCAGACGGCGGGCTGGATGCCGAGCGGCACCAAAGTGAGCTTGGGATCGCCGGTCGGGTTGACGGCGAAGGCGACGTCGAGCCGGCGCTCCAGCACGTCCTGCTCCAGCTCGGCGCTGGTGCCCACCACGAAGTCGAGCTCGAGCGCGGGGTAGCGGGCGGCGATGGCGCGCATATAGGCCGGCAGGCAGGCCTGGGCGAAGGTCTCGGTCGAGCCGATGCGCAGGATCCCGCCGGCCTGCCAGCCGCCCTCCACCGCGGCGCGGATCCGGCCATAGTCCTCGATGACGGCGGCGACCGCCGGCACCAGGGCCTCGCCGCGCCGGGTCAGCGCCAGGCCGCGGCCAGCGCGCTCGAACACCGGGCTGCCGAGTTCGGCCTCGAGCTGGTCGATGCGCAGCGAGATGGTCGGCGGCGTCACGTTGAGGTGGCGCGCCGCCTCCTTCACCGAGCCGAGCCGGGCGATCCAGTAGAAGGCTTCGAGCTGGACGAAGCTGGGCCGCATAGTTTTGAAAACCTGAATCGAGGAGCCAAGAACTTCCAAATTGTCTTATTCCAACGCGTCCGCTTCAATCCGCCAACCGAAATTTGGGCGGAGCGCCGGACGGGCGGGATTGCGGGCGGAGCGGCACGCAACGGCGCCGGCCCGAGCCCGTCGCGTCGAGAGGACCTCTACCGATCATGATGAACGGATATCGCGCCGAGCTTCCGGCCGAGCTCAGGGCCGGCGTCGTCGCCGACCTGCCGGAGCTGGACCTGATCGCCGATCCCATCCTGCGCGAGCAGGCCATCGACGCCTGGGCACTCGCCCTCTCCCAGTCGAGCTTCGCGCGCATCCGCGACATCCCGGGCGAGGCGATCCCGGGCAAGCTGGTGCTGAAGCAGGGCGGCCAGGACCTGCACCTGCGCGGTGTCACCCGTCTGGCGCTCGGCACCGTCGATTATTTCGCTGCGGCCTTTCCCGAAGCCGAGATCGACCGCGACATCGTCGTCGCCGGGGGCCTCTGTCACGACGTCGGCAAGGCCTTCGAATGCGACCCGGACAATCTCGCCCGCTGGCGGGCCGATGGCAGCCGCGTTGGCCGCCCATCGCTGCGCCACCCGATCTACGGGGCGCATCTCTGCCTGCTCGCCGGCCTGCCCGAGGCCGTGGCCCATATCGCCGCCTGCCATTCGCCTGAGGGCGACAATGTGCGCCGCAGCCTGGAATGCGTGGTGATCCACGAGGCGGACGTCGCCTGGTGGAAGATCGCCGCCGCCGCCGGCCTGGTGCGGCCGGAGACGCTGACCGACGAGTTCGCGCGCCTGTTCGACCAGCGGGCCGAACGCCGGGCGTGAGCCGGCACCGGCCGCGTCTTTCAAGAGAACCGTGCCACCCAAGGCACGCATGAGGGGAGGAAAACCATGGACCAGCATCATCAGCCGCGCCGGGCCGGCATCAGCCGCCGCCGCTTCCTTGCCGGCGCATCCGCCGCCGCGGGCGCCGCGGCCCTCGGAGGCGCCTTTCCCTGCCCGGCCCTGGCGCAGGCGAAGGCCATCAACGTGCTGACGCTCGGCGAGGGCATTTTCGGCCAGCCCTTCGTCGACCTGGCGCCGGATTTCACCGCGGCGACCGGCATCAAGGTCAACCCCATCACCATGGGCTACAACGAGGCGATCCAGAAACAGGCCGCCGCCTTCGCCGCCAAGAGCTCGGCCTATGACGTGGTCCAGATCGATTCGATCTACATCAAGGGCTATGCCAAGGCCGGCCACCTGCAGGCGCTGGACAGCCTGATCCCGAAGGCGGAGCTTGCCGACTATTTCAGCGACATCCCCATGACCTTCAAGGACATGTACGAGTCCGAGGGGCAGACCTATGGCCTCGCCACGATCGGCAACTGCCAGCGCTTCGTCTACAACGAGGCGCACCTGAAGGCGGTCGGCCTCGGCGCGCCCCAGACCTGGGACGAGCTGCTCGCCGCCGCGCAGAAGGTGGTCGACCCGGCCGCCAACCGCTTCGGCTTCGTCGCCGGCACGGAGCGCCTGGCCAAGGCCTTCTCGGTGTGGCTGCCGATCTTCTGGGCCAATGGCGGCGCTCTGTTCGACGACAAGCTGCATCCGGTCTTCGCCGACGAGACCGGCATCGACGCCCTCGCCTTCTTGCTCGCGCTGGTCAAGACCATGCCGACCGGCGGGGCCGCGTATACCGAGGCCGACGAGACCAAGGCGATGGCCACCGGCCTCGGCACGCTCAACCCCGTCGCCTGGATCCCGGACGCCATTCTCACCGCCGATGCCGCCACGAAGCCGCAGCTCGCCAGCGGCGTGTCGCCCAAGGGCTCGGCCGTGCGGGCGCCGGTCATGGGCGGCCTCGGCCTCACCGTGTCCAAATATGCTGCGGATGCCGCGGCCGCGGCGCAGTACGTCGCCTGGTTCAACAGCCGCGACGTGCAGACGGCCAGGATCGTGCCGCATGGCGGCCAGCCCTGCCGCAACTCGGCCTGGACCGCCAATGCCTCGGCCAAGCCCTGGTTCCCGGCCGTCGCCGAGAGCCTGAAAGTGGCCAAGGTCCGGCCGCAGCTGCCCGAATGGGGCGAGATCGACAACACGGTCGGCGTGCAGCTCAGCCGCGCCTTCGCCGGCGAGATCTCGCCGAAGGACGCGCTGGAGAGCGCCCAGAGATCGGTCGACGGCATCATGCGCGACGCGGGTTATTATTGATGGCGCTGCGCTCGCGAAGCGCCGCCCTCGCCTTCGTGGCGCCGAGCCTGGCGTGCCTCGCCGCCGTCATCGGCTACCCCCTGGCCGAAGCGGTCGCCACCAGCCTCCACCGCTGGAACCTGATCTCAGGGGTCCGGCGGTGGGCGGGCCTGCAGAACTATCTCGACATCGCCCAGGATCCGCAGACCGTGCGGGTGGCGGCCGTGACGCTGGTCTATACCGGGCTCGCGGTCGGCATCGAGCTTCTCATCGGCTTCGCCGTCGCTTTGCTGTTCCGCGAGGGGCTCGCCCGGCGGCTGCCGGGCTTCGCCCTGATGCGGGTGGTCGTCTGCGTGCCGATCGTGATCGCGCCGCTGATCTGGGCCTTCTATTTCCGCAGCCTGTACAGCCCGCAATTCGGCGCCTTCAACATGGTGCTCGGCTGGCTCGGCCTGCCGCCCGTGCCCTGGGTCAACAGCCCCGACCTCGCCCTCTACGCTCTGGTGGTGGCGGACGCCTGGCAATGGACGCCCTTCATGTTCGCGGTGATCCTCGCCGGCATGCTGACCCTGCCGGGCGAGGTGGTCGAGGCGGCGCGGGTCGACGGCGCCACGCGCCTGCAGATCCTGCGGCTGGTGGAGCTGCCGCTGCTGCGGCCGATCCTGCTGGTCGCGGTGCTGCTCAGGCTGATCGATGCGATCAAGAACATCGACCTCGTCCTGGTCATCACCCAGGGCGGGCCGGGCACCAGCACCGAGATCCTCAACTTCTATGCGTATCGCACCAGCTTCCAGGACTTCCAGGTCGGCCGCGGCGCGGCGCTCGCCATGATCGTCCTGGCGCTGATCCTGGTCCTGGTCTTGCTGCTGCTCGGCACGCTGCGCCGCTTCAAGACGGCGGAGAGCGACGCGTGACGACGAAGCTGCTCTATGCCGCAGCGCTCCTCGCCTGCACCCTCGCCATGGTGCCGCCGCTCTGGGCGCTCACCGTCTCGCTCTCGGTCCAGGGCGGGCTCGGCCTCGACCATTACCGCGAGGTGCTGTCCCAGCCGCAGTTCTGGCGCGCGCTGTGGAACTCCTTCGCCGCCGCCTCGTCCTGCACCCTCGCCTCGGTGCTGCTCGGCGCCTCCGCCGCCTATGGCATGACGCGTTTCGGCCACCGCTTCGAGGGGCTGGCGCTGGCGATCCTGGCGATGCGGATGATCCCGAGCATCGTGCTGGTCATCCCGTTCTATCTCTGGTTCCGCGATGCCGGGCTGCTCGACAGCATCCTCGGCCTCGCCGTGATCTATCTCACCTTCTCCGTGCCCTTCGCCATCTGGATGATCCGCGGCTTCTTCGCCGCCATCCCGCTCGATATCGACGAGGCGGCGCGCCTCGACGGCGCCGGCTCCTGGACCATCCTGTGGCGGGTGATCCTGCCGATCGCGGCGGCGCCGATCCTGACCACGGCGGTGCTGATCTTCTGCTTCTGCTGGAACGAGTTCCTGTTCGCGCTGGTGCTGACCGACCAGAGCGCCCTCACCTTCCTGCCGATGCTGATGCGCTACGTGCCGCCGCAGGGGCCGCTCTACGGCCAGATCTTCGCCGGCTCGACCCTCTATTTCGCCGTGCCGATCATCGCCATCGCGCTGATCCGCCGGCGACTGGAGAGCAGCTTCGCCGCCGGCGGCACGAAATAGCCGGCGGCCGCGCCTCACGATCCGAAGGAGGGGCCCATGCCCCTGCTCGACGACAAGGTCTGCGTCATCACCGGCGGTTGCGGCAGCGTCGGCCTCGCCGCCGCGCGCCGCTTCCTCGCTGAGGGCGCGCGGGTGATGCTGGTCGACCGCGACACCGACCGCCTCGCCGCCGCCCGGGCCGGTCTCGATGCCGACCGGGTCGAGACCTTCGCCGGCGACGTCGCCGATCCCACGGCCGTGCGCGGCTCCATCGAGGCGACCACGGCGCGCTGGCGGATTATGACGAGGAGGCCTTCGACCTGACCTACCGCATCCACGTCAAGGGCGCCTTCCTCGCCTGCAAGCACGGCGGCGCTGGGATGCGTGACGGCGGCAGCATTGTGGTGACGGCCAGCCTCGCCGGCCTGCGTGGCGGCGAGGGCGCCGGGCCTGGGCCGGAATCCATACGAGAACCCGAGGAAGTCTTCCTCGTAGATCGCGTTCAGCACCGCAGCCGTCGCCCGTTGGACGATCTTGTCCTCCAGGGCGGCGACCGCCAGCGGACGCTGCCGGCCATCCGGCTTGGGGATATAGACCCGCCGGCTCGGCAACGCCCGATACGCTCCCCGCTGGACCCGCGCATGCAGGTCGGCGAGCTTGCGCTCGTGATCTGCTGCGTAGTCCTGCCAGGTCATCCCATCCACCCCGGCGGCCGCGCTCTTCTGCAGATCGAAGAACGCCTCCTCGACAAGCTCGATCCCGAGATGGTGGTAGAGCGCGGTGAATCTCTCCTTTTTCCTTTGCCTTGCGGCTTGCCGTATGCGGCCCAGCGCCTGGGACACGCTTGCCCGGTTCTGTGCCCGGCGCGTGCGGTTCCGGCCCGCATTTCCTTCGGTCGCCGCCCTTGGCTCCACCGGCTCCGCAGCGGGGCGCCCCACCTTGTTCGTCGGCTTCACAGCTACTATGGCGGCGTCTGACTTCCCGCGCCCGTGCATCATCGGCTTCGGCTCCTCACCTTCCCGATGCGGGCCGCCGCACGCGGAACGCGCGACGGTCAGACGCGGGATATCCCGGTTCCCGGTCAAGGAGCGTCTGCACATGCCAGGGTCTGCGACCACGCCGGGCCAGACGGGAACTCGCATGTCGTGCCCGTCCATGCTGCCTTCCGCCCTGTCAAAGGCGTCGGCGCCCGGATTTATGCCTTTCGCGGCTCAATGGCTGGCCTATGCACTCCCCTGCCGACGCTTCGCCATTGTCCTTACGAACAATTGCGCACGGCTCGGGGACGATGTGGATCGCTACTCCTTCATCGCAGTGGACTTCCACCACCTACTCCTTGCCGGTCTCCCGGCGCTCTGACAGTGCATTTTATTGATGCAAAAGGACGAGGCACTATCTCGGCGCCGCGCCGGGCCGAAAGGACCGGGCGCCCGCTCGGCCCCGCAACCTGGCCCGCCAGGTTGGAGGTAGCGACTGACCGCGCCATGACCCAGCGTAAGCTAGGGCCGCGGTCGGAGTCAAATAAGCTTCTTTCCTACCACAGGGTTATACAAGTATTTATCACGCAGCACGTGGCATAGATTCAAGTCCTTGCCCATCGACCAATTCGTATGACCGTCCCCCCGCCCTCGCCAACTGCGAATTCAATATCCTTTTGACGCCCGACGGCTGGACACCTCGGAAATTCTCACCCTCAGCCGGGTGATCGCTTCTTCAAGTTTAACCCAGTCTTCGAAAGATTTATTCAAATCGATTTCGATGACTGGATCTATGCCCGCCTTGGCAGCGGGACCTGCATGAAGATGGATAAGGACACACTTGTCCTGCAGAGTGATATCTTCGACAAGATCGTAACCTTCCAATCGGGGGATACTCGTCTCAGTGTGGAGTCCATCCAGGCCTAGTCTGAAGTCTTGCTCGTCGGGTTCGGGGTCCATATCGATCGTGACGTATGTTTTTGGATCAAACCGATCATCGGCGAATCCGACAACCAGAATGTCATTCTCATCGTATTCGGCGTGAATGACGTTTGCCAGGAATTTCATCTTTGATTCCTCTTGAGATATTTTCTCTATAGTGCCGATAGAATAGCACATCTCTGCAAGAGATAGCGTTCATTGGGTTAATAAGTCAAATTTACACTTTATTTTCAGGACAGACACTTCGATTATAATGGTGTATATTTAGTTGTATTTTCCGAATGAGATTGTATACACTCAGGAATTGAGTATTTTTATCCATATGCAACCTATCCATGCTAAGCCTCGAATCTGGCTCATGGGCTACGTCACGAGTGACATAATTGTCGGGATCGTGAGAGTCATCAATGAACTCAACCGTCAGCCCCTCACCATCATTTTCCACATGGATATAACTCACCGAGAAGCTCATTTTCTCATCCTCCGACGTGGAGTGGCCTTCCAGAACCGAGTCTTCCCATCTTGACGCCACTGATAAATGATCGTTGCACCGGTTCTTGTCACGGCAGTATTCATCGCGCCCTTACACCTGCTGCATGGCGGATTCTGGCCAACGATAGTCATCGTCTCCCCCGGTTGAAGCTCAATTTCTCGCGTTGCACGCGCTTCAGTATGAGAGGCATAGCTACCGTTTGGATAGCCCAGAGCCTTCTCTTGCGGCGTCATATAGCCACTAACGAAGCGCCGGCGGTTGATAACGTTCCCTGCGGGATCTCGTACGAGTACATTCGCATTGTGATGGAGAGGGTCGACGCCCCTGGGCTCCGGCTCTGTCCTTTCACTCTGAGGAACCTTCGCGGGCTTAGCCTTCGGAACGGCCGCCTCGCCAGTCCCTTCAACGATCGTCGGTGTACGCGAGCCTCCGGCTCTTCCACCGCCTCCTCCGCGAAACCTGCCTCCGCCCCCGCCGGCGCCCGCGATTGCTTCCAGGAGCAGGTTATGGTTCTTGAGGACATTGAACCCTTCGCCGATGCTGGAGGACTGTTGCATCTCGGCATAGACTCGGGCCGCTTCCTCCGCCTGCGACCGCTGCTCCCCGTCCTGATTGACCCGGACGGCAGGGCCGAGATAGGCGGCTGCGGCCGTGCCCTCCAATCCGGCGTCCAGTGCAATCATCTCCCCGGGGCCGCTTTCGCCTCGCACCCTGGCGATTGCGGACGCGAACTCCACGGCGCGAGCGGCATCGCCGCGTTCGGCGGCATGTTCGAGTTCGACGATCTGAACAGCGACTGGGACGTCGCGATTGGCGGCGCCATCGACAAACTGGCTCGTCAGGCTCCGCTGCCATCCGGGCCCCGCGCGCTTCAGCAAACGAGCGGTGATTGCGGCGGCTGAATCGATCTCGGTGGTGTCGAGACCGCGGCTGCGAGCCAAGTCCCGGAGATACTGGATAAGGTCGGTGTCTTCCGTGGCGAAGGCGGCGGTGATCGCATAGTCGAGCGCGGGTCGGAGAGCGCCTGGGGTGCCGTTGGAGGCTTCGACCAGCCTGCGGATATCGTCCCGCAGGGTCGCCTTCGGAGTGCGGTAGAAGTCGAAGACGGGTTTGCCGGCGACCTTGGCCGATTCGGGCGTCGGCCAGGGTCGGATGCCATCGGGCTGCGAGTCGGGAGGCTCAGCAGCGGCTGGATCGTCCAGTTGCGGCGCGGGTGCGGCAGCTGCCTGCGACCCAGCAGTGGCCTTGGGCCCCTCTGGTGCCGGGACAGCATCGGGCGGGAGCGCCGGGGCGGGATCGGCTGTGGGCGCGCGAATGAGAGAGACCGGCAGCACTTGGGGCCGGCCGTTGCCCGCGAGGTTTGGAAACCCGGGGATGCCTGCTGCGGATACGCCGGCCGGCATGCCCGGCAGCGTCAGGGTCGCGGTCGACTGCCAGGATCCCGCCGGCCCGTCCCGCCCTGGACTGGCCGGGGTTGCGGCCCCGGCCTGCGGCGGCGTGATCGCTCCCTCCACCGCGCCGGTTGGATCGGCCGCCGCCAGATCCACCGGCCGACGATCCGTGAGTGGGACCTCGGACGGCACACCGCCGGCCGGCCCGGCCTGGAGGCGAGCGACATAGCGCTCGCCGGCCTTGCGCTGGCCCTCGAAGACCAGCTTCGCCAGCCCGGGGGCGAGGCTTTTGAGGATGCGGTTGGGGGTGAGGTCGGGGTGGCCCCGGCCGGTGGTGAGGATGGAGAGATAGTCCGGGGCGACCAGGCCCATGACGGCGTCGCGCTCGGCCGCGGCGCGGTCGCGGTCCTCGCCGTGCCGCTGCACCGCCCCGCTGGCGAACTTGCGCGTCACGGCGTCGGAGGCGTCGGGGTATCGCGCCCGGAACCAGGCGCCGGCATGGCCGTGCCCGCCGTCGGCCAGAGTGGCGGGATCGATGGCCGTCGGCACGGGTGCTGGCGCTGCATCCGCGGGGCCCCGCGGACTGCCCGCATCGCCCGGGCCGGCCTCGCCCGGTGCCGGCGGGCGCTGCCAGATCGCCCGGCGGGCCTCGGGATCGGCGAGGATGGCGGCGCCCTTGGCCGCCGCGAGCCTGTCGGGCAGGGCCGCACGGCGGGCGTCCCAGGCCACCTGCGGCAGGTCCGGGCTGGCGGGCACGGCGGCGGTGAGCTGCTGCTCGGCCGCATCGCGCATCGCCGCGTCGGGATGCTCGGCGATGGTGCGCAGGAGCTCGGTGTCGAGCCCGTCCTGGCGCTCGACATGGTAGCGCCGCCGCTCGCCCGCCTCGGCCTCGGCAAGCGGGCCGGTGAGCTCGCTGCCGAGCTCGTCGATGCGCCAGGCCAGGCGCTGGCGCACCTCCGGCGACCAGCGGGCGGCCATGGCTTGCGCCTCGTCCCGGAACTGGCCGAGGAAGCGGCTGGTGGCGTCGCCGCCGCCGGGCGGCATGGCAGCCTGCGTGGCGCGGGCATAGGCGGCCTGGGTGACGGCGAAGCGCTGGAGATCGGCGCGGGCACGCGTCTGCAGCTCCGCCGGCGAGAAGTCGGGGATGCGGGGCATGGAGGCTCACGGTGGGAGGGGAGCCCCGGCTGGCAGGCGGGCATGCGCGAGCGCCGCCGTCGCGCCGCGGGAAGCGGCGAGGCATCGGACGTCAGGACATGCGAAAGCGGCCCCGGGGACGGTCAGTCCCAGGCTGTCTGTCGGCAGCGTCTAACGAGGGGCCGGAAAGCCGTTCCGGGGCGGATCAGGCGGGCTGCTGGCGCAGCACCGCACCGTCAGATTTTGCCATAGCCACGCCGGAGATCAAGGAGGGGGCAAATCCGCGGGCAGCCATGCTGCGCCAGACCATCGACTGCCCGCTCCGAGACCAGATGCATCCGGCGCTTGTCAACCTCATCTATTTTTGATGAGCAGACTGCCGAAACCCGTCAATTCCATTCCACGGCTGCCGAGCCCATCCTCTCCTCGTCAACGCGAGAGAGATGGAGAGACGACGATGACCACGGACAAGATCGCCCTCGTGCTCGGCGCCGGCGGCGGCATCGGCAGCGAGACCGCCGCCGCGCTCGCCCGCCGGGGCTGGCGCATCCGGGCCCTGGCCCGCAATGCAGGCCGCGCATCCGCGCATCCGGACTGGGACTGGCTGCACGGCGACGCGCTGGACGGGCCGGCGGTCGCCCGTGCCGCGGCCGGCGCTTCGCTGATCGTCCACGCGGTGAACCCGCCGGGCTATCGCGACTGGGACAGGCTGGTCCTGCCGATGCTGGAGAACACCGTCGCGGCGGCACGGGAGAGCGGGGCGCGCATCCTGCTGCCCGGCACGGTCTACAATTACGGGCCGGACGCCTTCCCGCTGCTGCGCGAGGAGTCGCCCCAGCACCCGACGACGAGCAAGGGCGCCATCCGCGTCGCCATGGAGCGGCGGCTGGCCGAGGCGGCGCAGGCGGGCGTGCGCTCGCTGGTGCTGCGCGCCGGCGACTATTTCGGCCCGAGGGCCGGCAGCAGCTGGTTCTCGCAGGGCCTGGTCCGGCCGGGGCGACCGGTGCGCAGCGTGACCTATCCCGGCAGCCCGGGCGTCGGCCACAGCTGGGCCTATCTGCCCGATGTGGCCGAGACCTTCGCCCGCCTGGTGGAGCGCGAGGCCGAGCTCGAGCCCTTCGCCCGCTTCCACTTCGGCGGATATTGGGACGCGGACGGCACCGGCCTGATCGCGGCGATCGGCCGGGCGGCGGGGCGGCCCGCGCGCGTCAGGCGGCTGCCCTGGGCGCTGCTGCGCCTCGGCGCGCCGTTCAACCAGACCCTCAGCGGCCTCGTCGAGATGCGCCCGCTCTGGCAGACCCCGGTGCGCCTCGACAACACCCGCCTCGCCGCCTTCCTCGGCGCCGAGCCGCGCACGCCGCTCGACGAGGCGGTGCGCGCCACGCTCGCCGGGCTCGGCGCGCTCGGCTGAGGCCTGCGGCCTTTCCGGCTTGCGCGGCGGGGCCGCCAGTCCGTATGACGGACCGGAGACGCGGGAGCCCAGCCATGACCGAACAGAAGCCGAGAACCGGTGGCCGCCTGATCGTCGATGCCCTGCAGGCGCAGGGGGTCGACAGCGTGTTCTGCGTCCCGGGCGAGAGCTATCTCGCCGTGCTCGACGCCCTGCACGATGCCGCCATCGCCGTCACCGTCTGCCGGCAGGAGGGCGGCGCGGCGATCATGGCCGAGGCGGCGGGCAAGCTCACCGGCCGGCCCGGCATCGCCATGGTGACGCGCGGCCCGGGCGCCACCAACGCCTCGCACGGCATCCACATCGCTCAGCAGGACTCGACGCCGATGATCCTGTTCATCGGCCAGGTCGAGCGCGGCATGCGCGAGCGCGAGGCCTTCCAGGAGGTCGACTACAAGGCCTTCTTCGGTTCGATGACGAAATGGGTGGTGGAGATCGACCGGGCCGAGCGCATCCCCGAGCTCATCGCCCGCGCCTTCCGCGTCGCCATGCAGGGCCGCCCCGGCCCGGTGGTGATCGCCCTGCCCGAGGACGTCCTGACGGAGGAGGCTGCGGTCGCCGACGCGGCGCGGGTCGAGCCGGCCGAGACCTGGCCGGGCAATGCCGACATGATGCGGCTGCAGTCGCTGCTCTGGGCGGCCAGGAGCCCGCTGGTCATCGCCGGCGGCTCGGGCTGGTCGGAGCGGGCGGTGGCGAGCCTGGTGCGCTTTGCCGAACGCTTCGACCTCCCCGTCGCCACCTCGTTCCGGCGGCAGATGCTGTTCCCGGCCGACCACCCCAACTATGCCGGCGACGTCGGCATCGGCCCCAACCCGAAGCTGGCGGCGCGGGTGAAGGAGGCGGACCTCCTGGTGCTCGCCGGCGGGCGCATGTCGGAGATGCCGTCCTCCTCCTACACGCTGATCGACATCCCGACGCCGCGCCAGACCCTGGTGCACGTCCATGCCGGCGCCGAGGAGCTCGGCCGCGTCTACCAGCCGGCGCTGGCGATCCACGCCGGCCCAAAAGCCTTCGCGGCGGCGCTGGAGGGCCTGCAGCCGCCGAACGTGATCGCCTGGTCGGAGCGGACCCGGGCGGCCAATGCCGAGTTCCACGCCTGGACCGACGAGCCCAAGGAGATCCCCGGCGCCTTCCAGTACGGGGCGGCGCTGCGCTGGCTGCGCGAGCGCCTGCCGGAGGACGCGATCATCTGCAACGGCGCCGGCAATTACGCCATCTGGGTGCAGCGCTACCTGCGCTTCCGCCGCTATGCCACGCAGCTCGCGCCGACCTCGGGCTCGATGGGTTACGGCGTGCCGGCGGCGGTGGCGGCCAAGACGCTGCACCGCGACCGGATGGTGGTGTGCTTTGCCGGCGACGGCTGCTTCCTGATGAACGGCCAGGAGTTCGCCACTGCCGTGCAGTACGAGCTGCCGATCATCGTCGTCGTGGTCGACAACGGCATGTACGGCACCATCCGCATGCACCAGGAGCGGCATTTCCCCGGCCGCGTCTCGGCGACCATGCTGAAGAACCCGGACTTCCGCGCCTATGCCGAGGCTTTCGGCGGCCATGGCGAGCGGGTGGAGACCACGGCCGAGTTCGCGCCGGCCTTCGAACGGGCGCTGGCCTCGGGCAAGCCGGCGATCCTGCATTGCCGGATCGACCCGGAGGCGATCACCCCGGCCGCGACGCTGACCTCGATCCGCGAGGCCGCCCTCAAGGGATAGGCGCCATGCCGCTGCAAAATCGCGTCGACCCCTTCGGTGCGATCCTCGCCATCCCCGAGCGCGGCGGGATGATGGGCAATCGCGGCGGGCGCATCCACGATGCGACACAGCGCATCGGCGGACGGCTCTGGACCTCGCGGCGCTGGATCTGCTGCGAGCTCCAATACAAGGGCATGTGGCGGCCGGTGATGGGCGCGGGCTACACGGAGCTGTTCTTCCTCGACGAGGTGACGGCGCTGGCCGCCGGCCACCGGCCCTGCTTCTTCTGCCGCAGGGCGGAGGCGCTGGCCTTCGCCCGAGCCTTCGCCGAGGCCCGCGGCGAGCCGGCGCCGATGGGGGCGGACACGATGGACGCGATCCTCCATGCCGAGCGGCTGGACGGCCGGGCCAAGCGCCGGCACCTGCGGGCGGCCGCGGGCCTGCCGGAGGGTGTGGTGATCGAAGAGGGCGGCGCGGCCCTCGCGAGGGCGGGAGAACGGTGGCTCGCCTGGTCGCCCGGAGGCTGGCATCCGGCCGAGGCGCCGGCCGGGCCGGAGGTGTCGCTGCTGACGCCGCCGGCGATCGTCGCCGCGATCTTAGCCGGCTATGAACCGCGCTGGCACGCCTCGGCGAGATAAGGCTCAGTCCGACAGCGCGGCGGAGATGCGCTTGTTGAGCTCGTCCGGGTTGAGCAGCACCAGGGCACCGCGATTCTTGGCCACCAGGCCCTCCTTCTCCAGCGCCGACAATTCGCGCGACACGGCCTCGCGGCGGCAGCCGATGCGGGCGGCGAGGTCGTGGTGGAAGGGCGGCGGCGTCACCACGCGCTGGCCGGCCTGGCCGGCGCGCGGCTGCGACAGGCGGATCAGCTCGGCATAGAGCCGGTGCTTGGTCTGCAGGAAAGAATGCTCGGCCAGGCGCGTGTTGAGGAAACGGATGCGGGCGGCGAGGATGGTCAGGATCTGCCGGCAGACCTCCGGGTTCTGCGTGACCAGCTCCATGAACACGGCGCCGGACATGATGCACATCTGCGAGCGGTTGAGCGCCGTGACATTGGCCGATCGTCCGACCCCGTCGATGGCCGAGAGCTCGCCGAAGAACTGGCCGCCGGTCATCTCGTTGAGGATGACCTCCTTGCCGGTGATGGTGCGGTAGAGCACGCGGACCTGGCCGGACAGGATGAAATAGACGTCGTTGGAGTTGTCGTCATAGTCGATGACGAGCTCGTTCTCCTCGAAGCGCGCCCAGCGCACCCGGCTGTCGAAGGCCTTCAGCGTCGCCGCATCGAGCGACTTGAACAGGGGAATCATCGAGAGCGTGTTCGACATGGGTCTTCCGCCGGGCGAGCCGCGAGCATACGCGCATGCCTTCCAGATGGTGCGACATGGCGCTACGTCAAGCAAGGCTTGCCGTTTGCCTCGCCCAGTTGCGCACCTTAGTTTGCTCCGAACGAATCGGTTTGTCCCCAGGGAAACATCATGGCGAAGACGCGGGTGGCGGTGCTGTTCGGCGGGCGCTCGCCGGAGCACGATGTGTCCGTCGTATCCGGGCTGCAGGCGCTGAACGCGCTCGACACCGGCAAGTACGACGCCTTCCCCGTCTATGTCGCCACGGACGGCGCCTGGCTCACCGGCGATGCGCTGCGCAACCGCGCGCTCTACATCCCCGACGAGGCCGCCCGGGCCACCCTCACCCGCGTCGACCTCGACCTCTCCGCCGGCAAAGGCGTCCTGGTGCCACGGGTCAAGCCGAGGCTGTTCGGCCGCAAGCCCGAGCCGATCGGCTTCGACGTCGCCCTGCTCGCCTTCCACGGCACGATCGGCGAGGACGGCCCGATCCAGGGCGTGTTCGAGACCGCCAACGTGCCTTATACCGGCATGCGCCTCCTCGCCTCGGCCATCCTGATGGACAAGGAGGTCACCAAGCGCGCCATCGCCGGGCGCGGCATCAACGTCCTCGGCGATGCGGTGGTGGAGCGTCCCGCCACCGGACTGGTGCCCGACAAGGCCACGCTCGAGGCGGCGCTGCGCAACATCGCCTTTCCGGTGATCGTCAAGCCGGCGCATCTCGGCTCCTCGATCGGCGTCTCCAAGGCCGACGACCTCGACACGGTGCGGGCCGTGCTGCCCGGCATCTTCAAGTTCGACAGAACCGCGATCGTCGAGCCCTTCGTCGACAACCTGGTCGAATACAACGTCGCGGTGAGCCGTGTCGGTGGCGCGGTGCGGACCTCGGCGATCGAGCGACCGAAGCGGGCGAGCGAACTGCTCGACTTCAAGACCAAGTACATGTCCGGCGGCGGGGCCAAGAAGACCGGCGGCAAGCAGCCCGGCGCGTCCAGCCAGGGCATGCTGTCGCTGACGCGCGACATCAACCCCGAGCTGCCGCCCGAGCTCGAGCGCAAGATCCGCAGCTGGGCGAGCGAGGCCTATGTCGCGGTCGGCGGCACCGGCGCGCCGCGCATCGACTTCCTCTCGAACGAGAAGACCGGCGAGATCTGGCTCAACGAGGTCAACCCCTGCCCGGGCTCCTTCGGCTATTTCCTGTGGGAGGCGGCGGAGAAGCCGGTGCTGTTCACGGCGCTGCTCGACCATCTCATCGAGGAGGCGCGGCTCTGCCATCGCGCGGTGCAGCTGCCGAGCGACCCGACGCCGACCGACGCCCGGCTGTTCCGCCGGCCCTGAGGCGTCGCCGGCGCAGGCCCGATGTGACGCCCATGTGGCGTTACGGCAGGATCGCGTGTATGGTGCGCACGAGGCCCCTGAGGCGCTCGTCGCACGGTTTCGCGCCGGCGATCCGGCCCTGACGATTCCGCGACCACAGGCCGAGATCCCCGCCCTTCCGAAGCGCCGCATCCCGCCTTTGCGGCCGAGACCGTGGCAGATCGGCATGGCCGATCCCGGGGGAACGAGCGATGGCGAAGCGGACGCTGATCGAGACCATGCTGCGGACCTGCTACGCCATGCGGCGGGCAGAGGATATCGAAGGCGCGCTGGAGAGCTTCACCGAGGACGCCACGTTCCGGCTTGTCGGCAATCCCGGCCTGGCGCCGCTGACCAAGGCGGTGACCGGCCGCGACGCCCTGCGCGCCATGCTCACCCAGCTGGCGCGCGACTGGGACTGGCGCGACTACCACATCACCTCGATCATGGTCGACGGCGACCATGCCGTGGTGCACAGCCGCGGGCGGATGCGCTACACGCCGAAGAACGCGGCGATGGAGACCGAGACGCTCGACCTCATCACCATCCGCGACGGCAAGATCAGCGACTTCCAGCAGTTCTGCGACACCCACATGGCGGCCAGCCTGATGATGGCCGGCACGGCCTGAGCGCCTCGGCAAGCGAGCCGGCATGACGCGGGCCAAACGAAAACGGGATGCCCGGACCCGCCCGAAGGCGGATGCGGACATCCCGTGGGTCTTGCATCGGAGGCAGGCGCGGGCCGCAGCCGGTCCGCGCCGCCTCGGGGCCGGACTTAGAAGTCCATGCCGCCCATGCCGCCGCCCATGCCGCCGCCGGCGGGCATCGGGGGAGCCGGAGCCTTGGGGGCTTCGCCGATCATGGCTTCGGTGGTGATCAGGAGCGAGGCGACCGACGCCGCATCCTGGAGCGCGGTGCGCACCACCTTGGCCGGGTCGACGATGCCCTTCTCGAGCAGGTCGACATACTCTTCCGACTGCGCGTCGAAGCCGAAGCTCTTGGACTTGTTCTCCAGGATCTTGCCGACGACGATCGAGCCCTCGACACCCGAGTTCTCGCAGATCTGCCGGATCGGAGCCTCGAGGGCCCGCTCGACGATCTTGATGCCGGCGCGGATGTCGGAGTTGTCGGAGGTGAGCTTGGCCACCGCCGCCTTGGCGCGGAGCAGAGCGACGCCGCCGCCGGGGACGATGCCTTCCTGAACGGCCGCGCGGGTGGCGTTCAGCGCGTCGTCGACGCGGTCCTTCTTCTCCTTGACCTCGACCTCGGTCGAGCCGCCGACGCGGATCACCGCGACGCCGCCCGCCAGCTTGGCCAGACGCTCCTGCAGCTTCTCGCGGTCATAGTCCGAGGTGGTCTCCTCGATCTGCGCCTTGATCTGCCCGACGCGGCCTTCGATGTCCTTCTTCTTGCCGACGCCGTCGATGATCGTGGTCTTCTCCTTCTCGATCGTCACCTTCTTGGCGCGACCGAGCATCTGGAGCGTCACGTTCTCGAGCTTGATGCCGAGGTCCTCGGAGATCACCTGGCCGCCGGTGAGGATGGCGATATCCTCCAGCATGGCCTTGCGGCGGTCGCCGAAGCCCGGCGCCTTGACGGCGGCGATCTTCAGGCCACCGCGCAGCTTGTTGACGACGAGCGTGGCGAGAGCCTCACCTTCGACGTCCTCGGCGACGATGACCAGCGGCTTGCCGGTCTGGACGACGGCTTCGAGCACCGGCAGCATGGCCTGCAGGCCGGAGAGCTTCTTCTCGTGGATGAGGATGTAGGGATCCTCGAGGTCCGCGATCATCTTCTCGGCGTTGGTGATGAAGTAGGGCGAGAGGTAGCCGCGGTCGAACTGCATGCCCTCGACGATGTCGACTTCGGTGTCGAGGCTCTTGGCCTCTTCCACCGTGATGACGCCCTCGTTGCCGACCTTCTGCATCGCCTTGGCGATCTCGCCGCCGATGAAGGCGTCGCCGTTCGAGGAGATGGTGCCGACCTGAGCGATCTCGGCGGAGTTCGCGACCTTCTTGGACTGGTCGGCGATGCTCTTGACGGCCGCGGTGACGGCGAGGTCGATGCCGCGCTTGAGGTCCATCGGGTTCATGCCGGCGGCCACCGACTTGGCGCCTTCGCGGACGATGGCCTGGGCCAGCACGGTCGCGGTCGTGGTGCCGTCGCCGGCGGTGTCGTTGGTCTTCGAGGCCACTTCGCGCACCATCTGGGCGCCCATGTTCTCGAACTTGTCGGCGAGCTCGATCTCCTTGGCGACGGTGACGCCGTCCTTGGTGATGCGCGGAGCGCCGAACGACTTCTCGATCACGACGTTGCGGCCCTTCGGACCGAGCGTGACCTTGACGGCGTTGGCGAGGATATCGACGCCGCGCAGCATCTTGTCGCGCGCGTCGGACGAGAATTTGACTTCCTTGGCAGCCATTTCGCTACTCCTGAACGGGGTTGAAGGACCAGGCTCTCGGAAGAGCTCAGGCCGCCTTCTTCTTGCTCTCGGTGGCGGTGAGAACGCCCATGATGTCGGACTCCTTCATGATCAGGTAGTCCTCGCCATCGAGCTTGATCTCGGTGCCCGACCACTTGCCGAACAGCACGCGGTCGCCGGCCTTGACGTCGAGCGGCACCAGCTTGCCGGACTCGTCGCGGGCGCCGGGGCCGACGGCGATCACCTTGCCCTCCTGGGGCTTTTCCTTGGCGGTGTCGGGGATGATGATGCCGCCCTTGGACTTTTCCTCGGCATCGACGCGCTGGACGACCACGCGGTCGTGGAGCGGACGGAACTGCATGTTTGTCTTCCTCTTGTGCGGCCGGCGCGGGTGCGCCCGGCGGGTCCACATCGAAGGTTCTGTGCGGCTGTTAGCACTTGCCATGGACGAGTGCCAACAACACGGCGGGATGTAGTCAGAGCCCGTGGCGGAGTCAAGACGGGGAGCGGGCCCGTGCGGCCGCTCGCCCGGAGGATTCCGCCCTACAGCCTAAACGCGGCGAAAATCTGCCACCGGCGCGGGCCGTGAACCGCACCGGCCTCGCACAGGGCAGCGCCTGCCGTTTTTTTGACCCGCGGCTGCCCGGAACTTGCGCTGCGCGCCCGATTGACAATCGCCCCGGGCCGTGCCGATATTCAGGAAATATATTTGTCGTATATGAGATGGGAATGCCGACCAGCGAGCCCAAGCGACGGCTGAGCGACACCGCCTATGAGGGGCTGCGGACGGCCATCATCACGGCCGAGCTGAAGCCGGGCGAGCCGATCGAGGAGCGCGCGCTGATGGCCCGGCTCGGCGTCGGGCGCACCCCGCTGCGCGAGGCGTTGCAGCGCCTGGCCCAGGAGGACCTGGTGCTGGCGGTGCCGCAGCGCGGCTATTTCGTCTCGTCCACCTCGGCCGCCGACTCCTTCCACCTCACCGAATTCCGCGTCCATTCCGAGGTGCTCGCCTGCCGCATGGCGGCGACGCGGATCGACGCGGCCGGGCTCGCCGCGCTGGCCGCGCTCCTGGACGAGGCACGCGCCGGCGTGGCCGCGCGGCGCACCGAGCTCGCCTGGCACCTGGGCATCGACGAACGCCTGCATCGGCTGATCGCCGAGGCCACCGGCAACGTCTATCTCGCCAAGGCGCTCAACCGGCTCTACGCGCTCTCGGTGCGCAGCCTCTATGTCGCGCGCATCCCGATCACGCTGATCTTCGACGAGCTGGACAATTTCACCGCCATCCACGACGCGCTGGCGGCGCGCGACCCGGACCGGGCCGAGCGGGCGATGCGCCAGCACCTGACCGACAACGCCCTGCAGATGCGGCCGGTCGAGCCGGCCCGCATCGCCGTCACCCCGGCGGGGGCCTGATGCGGCGGCGGGCGCAGCGGTCCGGCGATTTGGCGACGCTGGCGCTGCTGGCGCCCTCGCTGGTCATGGCGGTGCTGCTGCTGGCCGTCCCCCTCCTGGTCATCCTCGCCTACAGCTTCGCCGACCGGGATTCCTATGGCGGCGTCGCCGCCGGCTTCTCGCTCGCCAGCTATGCCGAGCTGTTCCAGCCGGCCTACCTGCCGATCTTCGCCAACTCGATCCAGATCGCCGTGCTCTCCACGGCCGCCTGCCTCGCGGTCGGCTATCCCATCGCCTATTTCCTGGCCTTCCGCGCCGGGCGCCGGGCGCCGCTGCTGCTCGCCCTGCTGCTGATCCCGTTCTGGGTCGACTTCATGATCCGGATGTCGAGCTGGATGGTGCTGATGGGCCGGAACGGGCTGATCAATGCCGGGCTCGCCGGCCTCGGCCTCACCGACGAGCCGATCCGCATGCTCGGCACCTATCCCGCTGTCATGGTCGGCATGCTCTACGCCTTCCTCCCCACCGCGGTCCTGCCGATCTACGCCTCGCTCAACACCATCGACAGGCGTCTCCTGGAAGCGGCCGACGATCTCGGTGCCGGCCCGATCGAGGCGTTCTGGCGCACGACCTTCCCGCTCTCCCTGCCCGGGGTGATGGCCGCCATCCTGTTCGTGTTCGTGCCGGCGATGGGCGTCTACGCCATTCCCGTGCTGCTGGGCGGGGGCAAGAGCATCATCCTCGGCAACCTGATCGTCCAGCTCTTCCTGGAATTCCGCAACATCCCGCTCGGCGCGGCCGTCTCGGTGATGCTGCTCGCCCTCTCCTCGATCGTGATCGTCTTCTACATGCGCCTGCTGCGCCGGATCGAGGAGGCCTCGGCATGAGCGGGTCGCGGCCGGCCTCGCAGGCCTTCGGCCGATCCGCCGCCGGGCTCGCGTGGCTCGCCGGGCTCGCCGCGCGGCTCGCCGGGCTTTACGTGCCGGTCGCCACGATCCTGGGCTACGTCTTCCTGTTCGCGCCGCTCGTGGTGCTGGTCGTCTATTCCTTCAACGCCAGCCGCTCGACCGTGATCTGGAGCGGCTTCACGCTCGACTGGTACGCCGAGGCGCTGGCCGACCGGGGCCTGCGCCGCAGCCTCGGGGTCAGCGCCGTGGTGGCGGCGCTCTCGGCCGTCATCGGCACCGCCATCGGCACCAGCGCCGCGCTGGCGGTGGTCAAGCGGCGCTTCCCCGCCAAGAACCTGTTCTCGACGCTCTTGATCGCGCCGCTGGTGCTGCCCGAGATCGTGCTGGCGGTCGGCCTGCTGGTCGCCACGGTCTGGGCCCGGATTCCACTCGGCTATGCCACGCTGGTCGCCGGCCATGTGCTGATCTCGGTGCCCTTCACCTTCCTGATCGTGCGCGCCGCCGCCTCGGCCCTCGATCCCCGGCTCGACGAGGCGGCCGCCGATCTCGGCGCCGCCGGCTGGGAATGCTTCCTGCGCGTGACGCTGCCGCTGCTCGCGCCGGCCATCCTCTCGGCGGCGCTGCTGTCGGCTGTCGTCTCCTTCGACAATTTCGTGATGTCGACCTTCGTCTCCGGCGTCGGCACCACGCCGCTGCCGATCCAGATCTACGCCATGCTGAAGACGGGGCTCACGCCCAAGATCAACGCGCTCGGGACGGTGCTGATCGCCGTCAACGTCGCCGTGCTGCTGCTCGTCATGGGCCGCTACCTCCAGACGATCCGCCGGCAAGGCTGATCGAAACCAGAACAAGGGGAAGACAATGCCGACCTGCAAAGCCCTCTTCGTCGCCGCGGCGCTCGCCGCGATCCCGCCCGGCGCCGGCGCGGCCGAGCTGCACATCTACGCCTGGTCGAGCGAGATCCCGCAGGAGATCGTCGACGACTTCGCCAAGGCGACCGGCATCGAGGTGACGCTCGACACCTTCGATTCCAACGAGACCATGATGGCCAAGCTCAGCGCCGGGGCCTCGGGCTACGACCTGGTCGAGCCGAGCCAATATGCGGTGCAGGTCCTGGCCAAGCAGGGGCTGCTCACCGAGCTCGACCATGCCAAGCTGCCCAACCTCGCCAATCTCGGCGCCGCCTTCCGCTCCGTCAGCTACGATCCCGGCCAGAAGGTGAGCGTGCCCTATGTCTGGGGCACCACCGGGCTCGCCTACAACGAGGACTGCGTCAAGACGCCGGTGACGAGCTGGAAGGCGCTGTGGGACCCCGCCTACAAGGGGCGGATCTACATGCTCGACAACATGCTGTCGGCCTATATCGCCGCCCTGCAGCTCAACGGCTTCCATGCCGGCACCAAGGATCCGGCCGAGGTCGAGACGGCCACCAAGGCGCTGGTCGCGCAGAAGGACGTGCTCGGCGGCTACAACAGCTCCAACTTCGCCGATCTCGTCGCCTCGGGCGAGGCCTGCCTGGTGCAGGCCTACAATTCCAATATCGCGCAGGTCATCGCCGCCAACCCAAAGGTCCACTACGTCATCCCGTCCGAGGGCGGCACGATGTGGATCGACGGCTTCGCCATCCCCAAGAGCGCCGCGAACGCGGATGCGGCCTACAGGTTCATCGACTATCTCCTGCAGCCGGCGGTCGCCGCCAAGGCGGCCGATCTCAGCAAGGCGGCCACGGTGGTCGACGCGGCCAAGGCGATGCTGCCGAAGGCGGTGGCCGAGAACCCGGCGATCTATCCGCCGGCCGACGCGCTGACCAAGGTCGACTTCATCCTCGACATCGGCGAGGCCACGAAGCTCTACCAGGACGGCTGGACCAGGGTGAAGACGGCACAATGAGGCGGGTCCGTCATGCCCGGTGAACAGCCAGGAGCGGCGGGCGGCCGCGCCGCGGTCGAGCTCGTCGCCGTCTCCAAGACCTACGAGGCAGCCGGCGCGCATCCCGTCGTCGACACGCTCAGCCTGACGATCCGGCCGGGCGAGTTCTTCACCTTCCTCGGCCCCTCGGGCTGCGGCAAGACGACGACGCTCAGGATGATCGCCGGCTTCGAGGCGCCGAGCGGCGGCAAGGTCTTGCTGGACGGCCGCGACGTCTCCGGCCTGCCCGCCCATCGGCGCAACGTCAACACGGTGTTCCAGAGCTACGCGCTGTTCCCGCACCTGACCGTCGAGGACAATGTCGGCTTCGGCCTCGCCGTGAAGCGCGTGCCGCGGGCACAGCGCCGCGAGCGCGTGCTCAAGGCGCTCGAGATGGTGCGCATGGCCCATGCCGCCGCGCGCAAGCCGTCCGCCCTCTCCGGCGGCCAGCAGCAGCGGGTGGCGCTGGCGCGCGCCCTGGTCAACGAGCCCTCGGTGCTCCTGCTCGACGAGCCCTTCGGCGCGCTCGACCTGAAGCTGCGGCGGGAGATGCAGCTCGAGGTCAAGGAGATGCAGCGCCGCCTCGGCATCACCTTCGTCTTCGTCACCCACGACCAGGAAGAGGCCCTGACCATGTCGGACCGGATCGCCGTCATGAGCGCCGGCCGCATCCGCCAGGTCGACGACCCCGTCGGCATCTACGAGCGCCCGGCAGACCGCTTCACCGCCGGCTTCATCGGCGAGATGAACATGCTGGCCGCCCGGGTCACCGCCGTCGGGGCGGGCGGGGCCGAGATCGAGGTCGCCGGCGCGACGTTCCGCCTCGCCTGCCCTCCCGGCCTCGCGACCGGCGCCGCGGTCACGCTCGCCATGCGTCCGGAAGGGCTGCTGGTCGGCCGCGCCGACACGGCCGGCGGCGCAATCCTCGCCGGGACCGTGGTCGACGCGATCTATGTCGGCACCGACCGGCGCTATGTCGTGCGCATCGCCTCCGGCGAGACGCTGATCGTCCGCGTGCAGAACACCGCCGCCGGCGGCGGCGCGATCCTGCGCGCCGGCGAGGCGGTGGCGCTCACCTGCCCCCCGGGCGCCGTCCGGCTCCTGCCGGACTGACCCGCCGACCCAACCAGATGCAAGCCCGAGACCGAAGCCCAGGACCCGACATGCCCATCACCTCCTATCGGATCGCCGACGTTCCGGCGCAGATCGACGCCGCGCTCCTGGCCCGCTTCGCCCGGGTCGAGGCGGCGACGATCGGCCACTACCTGCACGACCGCTTCATGCGCAACGACCTGCGGCCGCTGATCGAGGGCGCACGCGTCGCCGGCACGGCGGTGACGGTGTCGATCGCCGGGGCCGATTCGACGCTGCTCTACCACGCCATGGACCGGGTCCGGCCGGGCGACGTCCTGGTGATCGATCGCTGCGGCGACGAGCGGCATGCGCCCTGGGGCGGCTTCATGGCGGCGGTGGCGAAGATCCGCGGTCTCGCCGGCGTGATCGTCGACGGGGCGGTGACCGATCCGGCGGCGATCCGCGAGGCCGGCGTGCCGACCTGGGCGCGGGGAGTTTCGCCGATCACCACCAAGCTCCTCAATCTCGGCGGCGGCTTCAACATCCCGGTCGCCTGCGGCGGCGTCGCGGTCAACCCGGGCGACGCCGTGCTGGCGGACGATTGCGGCATCGTCGTGCTGCCGCCCGACCAGGTCGCCGGCATCACCGCGGTGGCGCTGGCGGACCAGGAGGACGAGGGCGGCTGGCTCCGGCGCGTCGCCGCCGGCGAGCGCCTGCAGGACCTCGTCGACGTCGCCGACATGATCGCCGAGCGCCGCCGTCTCGACGAGGCCGCCCATGGCTGAGGCACTCGACAGGTTCGCCGTCTGGCTGTCCACGCCGCACCAGGCGATGATGGAGATCGCCCGCGACATCGGCTATCGCCACATCGTGCTCGACATCGAGCACGGGCTGTTCGACCTGGAGGCGACAGACCGCATCGTCGCCCTCGGCAAGGCGCTCGGCCTGACCATGCACGCCAAGGTGCTGGGGCCGGAGGCGATCCCGATCCAGCAGGCACTCGACATGGGCTGCGACAGCGTCATCATCCCGCATGTCGGCGACGTCGACCATGCCCGGCGGGTGACGCTCTCGACCAAATATCCGCCGCTCGGCACCCGCAGCTTCTCCGGCACCCGGCCGGCGCGCTACAACGCGGTCAAGCCCGACTATTACGAGCGCGAGAACGCCGCCACCCGCTGCTATCCCATGGTGGAATCGGCGGCGGCGCTGCGCGATATCGAGGCCATCCTGGCCCTGCCGACGGTCGACGGCGTCTTCGTCGGCCCGAGCGACCTGTCGCTCGACAGCGGCCGCGGCGCCTATCGCAACACCGATGCCGACAAGGCGGACCTCGCCCGCATCGCGGCGGCGGCCAAGGCCGCCGGCAAGCCCTGGATCATGCCGGCCTGGACCCGGGCCGAGCGCGATTTCGCCGGCACGCTCGGCGCCGACCTCCTGGTGGTCGCCGACGAGTTCGGCTCGATCATGACCGGCCTCCTCGACGCGGCCCGCTAACTCCCGAGAAAGCAGATCATCATGTCCGATGCGATCTCCTGCGGCAGCCGCCTGATGCAGCTGCTCAGCGCCTATGGCGTCGACACCGTGTTCGGCATGCCCGGCGTCCACACGCTCGAAGCCTATCGCGGCCTGGAGGCCGCCGGCATCCGCCATGTCGGCGTGCGCCACGAGCAGGGCGCCGGCTTCATGGCCGACGGCTATGCCCGGATGTCGGGCCGCCCCGGCGTCTGCCTGCTGATCAGCGGGCCCGGCGTCACCAACGCCGCGACCCCGATCGGCCAGGCCTATTCCGACAGCGTGCCCATGCTGGTGATCACCAGCGTCGCCGCCAACAAGGACCTCGGCATGGGGCGCGGACGCCTGCACGAGATCACCGACCAGGCGCGGGTGACCGAGCCGCTGACCGCCTTCTCCGCCGTCGCCGGCGACCCGCAGCAGGTGCGCGAACATGTGGCGCGCGCCTTCGCCCTGTTCGAGGCGCGCCGGGCGCGGCCGGTGCACATCTCCATCCCGCTCGACGTGTTCAAGGCGCCGGACGACCAGCCGGTGCGGCGGCGGACGGCGCACCGGCGCGCCGCGCCCGACCCTGAGGCCGTGGAGGCCGCCGCGGCCCTCCTCGCCGGCGCGGCGCGCCCGGTCATCATCGCCGGCGGCGGCAGCCTCGGGGCCTCGGCCGCGCTGGTCGCGCTCGCCGAGCGGACCGGCGCCGCCGTGGTGCCGACCATCGCCGGCAAGGGCGTCATTCCCGACAGCCATCCGCTGGCGCTCGAGGCGACGCTGGACCGCGCCGCGACCCAGGCGCTGATCGCCGCCGCCGACGTCGTCCTGTGCGTCGGCACGGAACTGGCCGAGCCGGACATCTGGCTCGACGGGCCGCTGCCGCTCGGCGGGCCGCTGATCCGCATCGACATCGATCCCGCCGTGCTCGCCCGCGACTATGACGCGGCCGTCGCCCTGGAGGCCGATGCCGGGCTGGCTCTCGCCGCCCTGGTCGAGGCCCTGCCCGAGCGGCCGCGCCCGGGCCCCGACCGGGCAGCCGCGGTCGCCGGCGTGCGCGCGGCGGAGCGGGCGGCGCTGACGCCGCTGGAGCGCAAGCACATCCGCGTGCTCGAGGCGCTGCGGCGGGCGGTGCCGCCGGAGGGCGTGGTCTATTCCGACATGACCCAGCTCGCCTATACCGGCTATGCCTTCTACCCCTGCGAGACGCCGCGCCGCTGGTTCTTCCCCGCCGGCTACGGCACGCTCGGCTATGCCCTCCCCGCGGCGATCGGCGGCCAGATCGCCGCGCCCGGCCGGCCGGTGATGGTGGTCGTCGGCGACGGCGGCTTCCAGTTCACGCTGCAGGAGCTCGGCACCGCGGTCGAGCAGAAGCTGCCGATCCCGATCATCCTGTGGAACAATGACAGCCTCGCCCAGATCCGCGACGGCATGGTCGCCCGCAAGATCCCGACCATCGGCGTCGACCAGCACAACCCGGACTTCCTGAAGCTCGCCGAGGCCTATGGCTGCCGCACCGCCGGCCCTCGCAGCTTTGCCGAGCTCGAGGCGGCTGTGACATCGGCCTTCGCGGCCGACGGGCCGACCGTGATCGAGCTGCGGGAGGGCGCTCCGTTCCTGGGATAGGCCGCGGCGGGCGTCGCGGCCTACGCCACCTTCGCCTTGCCTGTGGCCCCGAACAGGCAGGCGATCATGATCATCACGGCGCCGGCGATGGTCCACAGCGTCGGGATCTCGGAAAAGAACAGGAAGCCGAAGGTCACGGCCCAGAGGAAGGCGGAATATTCGAGGATGCCGAGCTTGCCGGCATGGGCGCGCGAATAGGCCCAGGCCAGGCACAGATGGCCGCAGGTGCCGAGCAGGCCGGCGATGACGAAGACCATCAGATGCGCGCGGGTCAGCGGCTGCCACTGCACCGCCATGACCGGCAGCGCCAGCAGCATCGCCCAGGCGTTCGACAGAACGACGATGGTCATGGTCGAATCCTTGGCGCTCTGCTGGCGCATCAGCACCATGGACAGGGCATAGAAGAAGGCGCAGGCGAGCGCCGCGACGAGGCCAATGGGATCGAAGGCGTGGCTGGCGCCGCTCTCCTGGCCGCGGGCGATGACGATGACGCCGACCAGGCCGACGGCGAGGGCGACCATGGCGCGCGGGGCGACCGGCTCCTTGAGGATCAGCCGGCCCAGGAGCGCCATCAGCAGCGGCGCCATGAAGGTCAGGGCGATCGCCTCGGCCAACGGCAGCCGGGCGATGGCGACGAAGAAGCAGGTCGCGGTGCACAGCACGACCACGGCGCGCCAGAGGTTGCGCCGGACCGCCGGCCAGCCGGGCGTCGCGCCGCCGAGGGCCAGGAAGGCGATGACGGCGAACAGCGCGCCGAAGCCATAGCGCAGGCCCACCACCTGACCGATGGGATAGGTCGCCGTGACCAGCTTCATCAGCGCGTCCATGCAGGACATGATGGCGACGCCGAGGCCCGCGACCATCACGGGGCGGAGGGAGTCCTCGGTCCTCATGGCGCGGCCGGACGCAGCTCGAAGCGGCCCATGGCTTCGCCGTCGGGCGCCTGGCGCAGGAGGATGGCGTTGGGGGATGGCATGGGTCGGGATCTCGCACCGAGCAGCATCTCGTGGCTTCAGCCACGAATTGATTTTGCGCGAGAACGCAAAACCAATGCTGCTCAGACTGCCAAATGTAAGCAGGTTCGGGAGAACCTGCTTTGGGGTGATAGCCGGCCGCGATGCGCGGGACAATCGACAAAGCTTGATGCGAGCAATCAGGAATCCGATTGGTCGCCGGCGGTCCGTGCGCGGGCGCACAATCCCCGCGACGAAACGCCTCTATGGTCAATCACCCGTGCATCGCCCGGCAAATGGCGCTATGACCGCCCGGGACCGTTCGATCCGAATGCGAGCCAGCTATCCGCATGCCCAGGACCTACACCGCGATCTTCGAAGAGGCCGTCGCCGCGCTGCAGCGCGAGAAGCGCTACCGCGTGTTCGCCGACATCGAGCGCATCGCGGACCGCTTTCCCAAGGCGCTCTGGCACGGGCCGCAGGGGCCGCGCGAGATCGTGCTGTGGTGCTCGAACGACTATCTCGGCATGGGCTGCCACCCCGCCTCGATCGAGGCGATGGCCGCCACGGCCCGCAGCCTCGGCACCGGTGCCGGCGGCACGCGCAACATTTCCGGCACCAGCCATCCCCTGGTGCTGCTGGAGCGTGAGCTCGCCGACCTGCACGCCAAGGAGGCGGCGCTCGTCTTCACCTCCGGCTACATCTCCAACCAGTCCGGCATCTCGACGCTCGCCAAGCTCCTGCCGGACTGCCTGATCCTGTCCGACGCGCTGAACCACAATTCGATGATCGAGGGCGTGCGCCAGGCCGGCCGCGAGAAGGTGATCTTCCGCCACAACGACGTGGAGCACCTGGAAGATCTCCTGCGCGCCGCCGGCACGGAGCGCTGCAAGCTGATCGTGTTCGAGAGCCTCTATTCCATGGACGGCGACGTCGCGCCGATCGGCCGGATCTGCGACCTCGCCGAACGCTACGGCGCGATGACCTATATCGACGAGGTGCACGCGGTCGGCATGTACGGCCCGCGCGGCGCCGGCATCGCCGAGCGCGACGGCGAGATGGGCCGCCTCGACGTGATCGAGGGCACGCTCGGCAAGGCCTTCGGCGCGCTGGGCGGCTATATCGCCGCAGCGGCGCCGATCGTCGATGCCGTGCGCTCGCATGCGCCGGGCTTCATCTTCACCACGGCCCTGCCCCCGGCGGTGGCCGCGGCGGCGACCGCCTCGATCCGCCACCTCAAGACTTCGAGCGCCGAGCGGCAGGCGCAGCAGGCCAATGCCGCCAGGACCAAGGCCGCGCTCGCCGATGCCGGCCTGCCGGTGGCGCCGACGCCCACGCATATCGTGCCGGTGATCGTCGGCGATCCCGAGCTGTGCAAGGCGGCCAGCGACCTCCTGCTCGCCGAGCACGGCATCTACATCCAGCCGATCAACTATCCCACCGTGCCGCGCGGCACGGAACGCCTGCGCATCACCCCGACGCCGTTCCACACCGACGCGCTGATCGCCGACCTCGCCGACGCCCTCGTGGCCGTCTGGCGCAAGCTCGGCCTGCCGCTGCGCGAGCACGCCCTGGCGGCCGAATAGGACCATCGGCCTCGGGCCGCGTCAGGGCCGCGGCTCGGACAGGACGATCCGCACGAGGTCGGCGGCATTGCGCGCCCCGAGCTTCTCCATGATGCGAGCCCGGTGCACCTCGACGGTGCGCGGCGAGATACCGAGGAGGCGGCCGACCTCCTTGTTGGAGGCGCCGCCGGCGATCTGGGCCAAAACCTCCTGCTCGCGCCGGGTGAGGGCCTCGAGCGGCGAGCGCCCGGATTCGGACACGGCGCCGGGACCGGCAGGCGGTTCGGCCATGCCGAGGATCGCGCCGAGGCCGGCGAGCATGCGCCCGAACTCGAGCGGCCATTCGAACACGTCAGCGGCACCGCTCTTCATCGCCTCCACCGCCAGGCGCACGCTGGCATGGGCCGCGGCGGCCAGCACCGGCGCCGGGCAGCGGCGTGCCCGGAGCTCCCGCAGGAGGGCAAGGCCGGCGGGCGGGGCGGCGCCGAGATCGACCACGATCAGCGCCGGCGCACGGTCGGCGAGGCGCTCGAGGCAGTCGGCGGCGTCCCGCACCCGGATCAACGCGGCGGATCGGTCGGCAAGCTGCAGCGACAGGGCGGCATGCACCAGGCCGGCGGCATCGACCACCAGGATCTCCGGCACCTCCGCGTGCGGCGTCTGGCCGGCGCCCATGTCCCATCCCCGTCGCGCCTGCATCGGCCCGACTCTCTACGACGGGGGTGGCGCGGGCATCAATGCCCATGGCTCGAACGCACGGGCCGCATGGCCCGCGCGGGGCCGGGACGTGCGGTCAGGCCCGCTTCAGCCAGTCGACCAGGCGGGCGGCGGCGACCTCGAGCTGCTCGGGGCTGCGGAGGAAGCACAGCCGCATGAAGCCCTCGCCGCCCGCGCCGAAGGCGGTGCCGGGCGCCAGGCCGACATTGGCCTCGTCGACGATCTCCAGGCCGAGCCGGCGCACGTCGGGTTTGCCGTCGACGGCGAAGAACAGGTAGAAGGCACCGCGCACGGGTGCGAAGCGCACCCGGCCGGTGGCGCCGAGCGCATCGCAGACGATGTCGCGGCCGCGCCTGGCCCGGGCGATCTGGTGGGCGACGAAGCCCTCGCCCCGGTCGAGTGCGGCCACCCCGCCCCGCTGCATGAAGGCGGCGATGCCCGAGGTGGAGTACTGCACCAGGTTCTCGATCACCTGGCCGAGCTCGGGCGGCGCCTCGAGCCAGCCGAGGCGCCAGCCGGTCATCGCCCAGTTCTTGGAGAAGGTCTCGACGAAGAGGATGCGGTCGCCCGGCTCGCGGATGTCGCGGAAGGAGGGCGCCCGCTCGCCCTCGTAGACGAAGCGGGTGTAGATCTCGTCGGCGATGATCCACAGGCCGTGCCGGCGGCCGAGGTCGAGGAGGAAGCGCAGGTCCTCGGCGCTCGCCACCCAGCCCGTCGGGTTGGACGGCGAGTTGACGCAGATCGCCCGGGTGCGCGGCGTCACCGCGGCGGCGAGGCGGTCGTGGTCGAGCCGCCAGCCGGCATCGGTGTAGGTCTTGGGCACCGGCACCACGCGGGCGCCGGCGATGCCGGCCGCAGCGGCCGCGTTGGGCCAGGCCGGGCTCGGGACGATCACCTCGTCGCCCGCGCCGGCCACCATGCGCATGCAGATCTGGATGGCATGCATGCCGCCCTGGGTGACGAAGAAGCGCTCGGAGTCGGCCGGCTGGCCGAACAGGGCGGCGTTGTAGCGGGCAATGGCCTCGCGCAGCTCCGGGATGCCGCGCTGCCAGGTATAGTAGGTCTCGCCGGCGACGAGGGCGCGGGTCGCCGCCTCGGTGATGAAGGCCGGCGTCGGCAGGTCGCCCTCCCCGGCCCAGAGCGGGATCAGCCCGTCGCGGCCGCGGCCATAGTTCATCACCTCGACGATGCCGCTCTCGGGCGCGCCGAGCGCCTCGGGGCGCAGGCCCTCCAGCAGGGAGGATGCACCGGTCGCGACGAGCGGGCGGGCGGCATTGGTCAAGACGGCGGTCCTCCGGGCTGGCATGGGATCCGGCAGCACGGGGCGTGGCGAACGACCGCATGCTGCCGCGACCTGTTTAGCCCAAACCCGGCGCGGCGGAATCAATTCTTGGAATGCGTCCATTGAATTTGCCAATGGACGGCAGAGCAGACCGGAGCCCCCGTGACGGCTCGACGGGCTCCGGATCGCGGGGTCAGCGGGCCTTGAGCAGGTCGCGGATCTCGCCCAGGAGCTTGACGTCGGCCGGGACCTCGGCAACCGGCGGCGGCGCGGCCTCCTGCTTCTTCTTGAGCTGGTTGATCGCCTTGACCACCAGGAACAGCACGAAGGCGACGATCAGGAAGTTGACCGCGATGGTGATGAAGCTGCCGTAGGCGAGGACGGTGGCGGTCGCACGGGCCTGGGCCAAGCCGGCACCGGCCGGGGCGGTGCCGCTCAGCACGAAATACATGTTGGAGAAATCGACGCCGCCGCCGGTGATCTTGGCAATGATCGGCATGATGATGTCGCCGACCAGGGACTCGACGATCTTGCTGAAGGCCGCGCCGATGATCACGCCGATGGCGAGATCCACGACATTGCCTTTCATGGCAAATTCCCTGAACTCCTTGAGCATGCCACTTCTCCCCGTGTTGCGGTCAAGGGCCGGTTCAACCGGCGCGATACGACGCTAGTCCAGAGACTCCTCCGACAAAAGAGCAAAGAGTCGCGATGTGCCGCTTGTGCACATCGCACCTGGACCCATCAGGCTGCGAGCAGCACATCCCGGGCGAGATCCTCGGCGACGGCGCGCGCCTCGTCGCGGGCGGCCTCGGCGGCGAAGCGGCGCAGCATCAGGAGCAGCGGCCCGACCTCCTCCTGCGGCAGCGCGCCGATGCTGGTCAGCACGCGCTCGGTCATGCGCCGCGACAGCCGCGCGTCACCGGCCAGGCTGTCGACGAAGCCCTGCTCGGCGAGCGCCTCCAACGCGGCGCGGAAGGCCGGCAGGGCAGCGGGCGGCAGGCCGGCGCGGCGGTAGACCGCCTCGAAGCCGCCGAGCCGGCTGGAATGGACGAGGCCGGAGACGCGGCCGACCGGCAAGCCGGAGAGCTCGGCCAGGGCTTCCTCGAACAGCACGACATTGCCCGAGAGCAGGGCCCTCAGCACCAGCGCCGCGGTGAGCTGGCCGGTCCGGCGCAGATGGCGCACCAGCCCGCGCATCTCGTCGGGGCCGGCGCGGCCGGCGATGATGACGGTCGCCTTCTCGCGCGCCTCGGTGGTGACGCGCTGGTTGCGGTCGGCGCCGAGCCAGCCGCTGCCGGAGACGAAGCTGGACAGCGAGGCGCTCAGCGCCGCCACCACCGCCTGGCGCACGCCGATCGGCAGGTCCTCGCGCGCCAGGAGCTCGTTGCGCACATCGGCGTCGGCGCCGTGGCGCTCGACGATGCGCATCAGCACGCCGGGGGTGAGGACCGCGCCCGGGTTCTGCAGCAGCGCGACGCAGGCATCGGCGCCGCCGACCTCGGCGATGGCGCCGCTCAGCGTCGCCGGCACGGCGAAGCGGCAGGCGACGGCGCATTGCGCCCGCCAGTCGCCGCCGCCGATCACGTCGACCAGCTCCGGCTCGGACAGCAGCGGGCTCTGCGCCAGCACGATGGCGGCGATGTCGCCCTGGTCGTGGGCGAGGGCATGGATGATGGCGGGCGGCGCCTGGCGCGAGGCCGCGAGCGCGATCGCCAGCGCCTCGCGCACCAGCGGCGAGGGATCGTCGAGCAGCACGGTCATCGCCGCCTCGGCGGCGGCACGGTCGGCCGGATCCAGTGGTGAATAGAGGAAGGCCCGTGCCAGGGCGCTGGTGGCCTCGGCCCGCTCGCCGGCGGGAGCGGACTCGATCCATTGCAGAAAATGACGCACGAACATGGATTACGAACTCCCGCGCTTGCCGAGCGCCACCGGTGCGGCATCGGATGGAGAGAAAATGCCGGAGAAGAAGGCGCCGATGGCCGAGAACAGGTCCGTGGCGGGCGCCTCGGCCTGCGGCTGCGGCGCATGCACCGGCGCCGCGGTCGGGACGGACCGGAGCTCGACCGGCGCGGAGGTCGCCGCGGGAGCCGTCGTCGCCAGGGCCGGGCCGAGGCCGGACCAGGTGGCGGCGACGGCATTGGAGATCGGCGCGGCGCCGTCGGTCCGGAACAGGCTCTGGAACGGGCCGGCGGCCGCGGCGGCGGTCCGGCTCTCCGCGGCATAGGCGTTGCGGGCGGGAATGGCGAGCCAGACGGCCGGCCCGACCGCCGCCGCCCCCTGATCCGCGCCGGCAGAGGCGATCGCGGCCGGGCCGGACGCTCCGGCCTCGAAAGGCTTGACCAGCCCGCCGTAGACCTCGGCGGCCGAGCGCGCCCGGCCGGCCTTGTCGTAGAAGATCGACGGATTGGCGGCCGCCTGCACCGGGAAGGCGCCGGCCGCATTCGCCGCGCCGTCGCTGGCGGCCAGGCGGATCAGGCCGGCGCCGCCGCTCGCGCCCATGAAATGGGCGATGTAGAGCTCGCCGTCGCTCGGCGCCCGCCCCAGGGCCGCGGTGAGCTGGTCGCGGTTGCGGCGGGTGAAGGCACCGGCCATCAGGGCGCTGACCTCCGGGTCCTCGCGCAGGGCCAGGACCGCCTGGCGCGCCGCCGGATCGGCGGCGACGTAGCGCCCGCCGGTGGTGCGCTGGATGGCGTCGGCATAGGCCTGCAGGCCGAAGGCGGGGCCGTCCTCCTTCACCGTCTGCATCCAGGTGGAATCGAGGAACTGGAACAGGCCGGCGGCGGAGGAGGTCGCGGCCTTGGCGGTGGGATCGAAGGCGGATTCACGCCCCGCCGTGGTCATGAGATAGTCGAAGCCGGTGCCCGTGGCCGCGCTCGCGCTGCGGAGCGCGTTCTGGACGCGATCCGCGGACGGGGCCGCCGAGGAGCTGAAAAGGACCATGGACGCCCGGGACCGTCATCCGCTAATGCACGACGCTCACTGTGGAGCCGTATGGTAAACCCCGCCTTAACGCATGGATCGTAATGGGATGAAATCGCTGCTGATCGCGGCTGCCGATGCGCTGGCGGACGGGCCGGCGGCGGATTTGGTCGCCCTCGACCTCGCCGCCGGATCGGCCGGAGCCCTGCCGGCAGGCGCGGTCCATGTCGCCGTCGCGCCGGTCGAGGCGGCGGCGAGCGCCGCCGGGCTCGCCCGGGCCATGGCGCTGGCGCCGGCCGGCATCGTGCTGGAGGGCGCGCGGAGCGGCCGCGACGTGACGCTGCTCGATGCGCGCCTGGCGGTGTGCGAGGCCGAGCGCGGGCTGGCGCATGGCGGCACGTCCATCATCGCCGTGGCGAGCGCCGAGGCGCTGATCGAGATCGGCAGCTTCCGCGGCGCCTCGGCCCGGCTCGCCGGCCTCGCCTTCGATCCCGAGGCGCTGGAACGGGAGCTCGGCGCCCCGGATGCGGCCGTGAGCGAGCTCGCGCGCGGCATGGTCGTGCTCGCGGCGCGGGCGGCCGGCGTGCCGGCCTTCCGGGTGATCCGGCGCCCGCCCGCCTGAACCGCGCCGGTCTCAGGCCGGCGGATACGGGCGGCCCGACGGCGCGGCGGCGTCCCCGCCGCCGGCCGGGCGCGTCAGGGTCAGCGCGCGCTCGACCACGCCATAGTCCTGATAGCCCAGGCGCGACATCACCCGCATCGCCGCGGTGTCGACCCGGCCGCCGGCAATGAAGCGGTCGTCGACGAAGATGCCGACCACCTCGCCGCAGACGAGATAAGCCTCGCTCGGCCGGCCGTCGGCGTCCCTGAGATGGATGGTCTCGGTCCAGCGGCATTCCAGCGCCGCCGCGGCACGGGCGACGCGCGGCGGGCGCACCAGGCGGGAGGGCGCGGCTTCGAGCGCGGCATGGGCCATCTCGCTGTCGCCGCGCGGCAGCGGGGCCGAGGTGGCGCTCATCGATCGCCACAGGTCCTCGGTGACGAGGTTGCAGACGAATTCGCGCGTCTCCTCGACGAAGACGACGCTGTCCTTGCGCCCGTCGGAGGCGAAGCCGACGAGGTGCGGCCGGGCCTGGAAGGCGTTGAAGAAGGAATAGGGCGCCAGATTGACGGCGCCGTCGGCCGAGAGCGAGCTGATCCAGCCGATCGGACGCGGCACCACCAGCGCCTTGAACGGGTCGTGCGCCAGGCCGTGGTCGCCCTTGCGGGGTTCGTAGAACATGGATGCGCTATCTCAGCGTGTCGGCGAGGCGCCGGAGGAAGCCGGCGCAGGCCTCGATCTCGGACAGGGCGATCCACTCGTCGGCGCGGTGCGCCTGCTCGATCGAGCCGGGGCCGCAGATCACGGTGGGCACGCCGCCCTTCTGGAAATGGCCGGCCTCGGTGCCGTAGGCGACCGCGAAGGTCCGGTTCTGGCCGACGAGCCTCAGCGCCAGGGTCTGCGCCGCCGAGCCGGGATCGGGCGCAAGATCGGGCACGACGACGCCGAGCTCGGTGACGACCGAGGCTTCCGGCGCCGTGCGGCGCAGCCGCGGCTCGACCACCTCGCGGCCGTAGCGGCGGATGCGCTCGGGCACCTCGTCGAGCGGCAGAGCCGGCACGCCGCGGACCTCCCAGACGATGCTGGCCCGCTCGGGCACGATATTGACCGCCTCGCCGCTCTTGATCAGGCCGGCCTGGGTGGTGGAATAGGGCGGGTCGAAGCGGCCGGAGGGGTCGCCACGCTCGCGCAGCTCGTCGGCGATGCGGTCGATCTCGGCGATGATCAGGGCGGCGGCATGCAGGGCGTTGGCGCCCAGCGCCGGCATCGAGGAATGGGCCGGCCGGCCGACGATCGACGTGACATAGCTCGCCAGCGACTTCTGGGCATCGACCACCCGCATCTGCGTCGGCTCGCCGACGATGCAGGCGATCGGCATCGGCAGGTCGCGGCCGAACCGCCGGATCGCGTCGAGGCTGCCGTAGCAGGTCACCTCCTCGTCATAGGAGAAGCACAGGTGCAGCGGCGTCCTGAGGCCCGCGGCGAGGAACTCCGGCACCAGGGCGAGCGCGGTGGCGACGAAGCCCTTCATGTCGCAGGTGCCGCGGCCGTAGAGGCGCCCGTCCCGCGCCGTGGCGGCGAAGGGTGGGCTCGTCCAGTCCTGGCCCTCCACCGGCACGACGTCGACATGGCCGGAGAGGCAGACCCCGCCCCGGTCCTTCGGGCCGATGGTGGCGTAGAGGGCGGCCTTGTCGCCCTCCGCGTTCGGCAGGCGGATGCTCTCGACGCCGTGGGCGGCGAGGTAGTCGGCGACGAAGTCGATCAGCGGCAGGTTGGACCTGGCGCTGACGGTGTCGAAGGAAACGAGCTTCGCCGTCATCTCGATCGGCGAAAGATGCGGTGCAGCATGGGCCATGGGCCTTCGAAGCACCGATCGGGCGGGAAGGCAAGGCCCTCCGGCCGCCGCGCGCTCAGGCGACGGCGCGGATCGCCGTCTCGCAGCTCTCCTCCAGGCTGCGGGCCAGCAGCCGGGCGGTGGCGTCGCCCTCGCCCCGCACGTCCTCGCGCACCATGGCGCGGATGGCGTCGACATGCTGCTCGACCAGCACCAGCGGCAGGGCGCGGTCGTCGGCGATGCCTTCCAGGATGCGGCACAGGCTCGCCGCCACCTGCCCGGCAAGGGGGTAGCCGAAGGTCGCGGCCTCGCCGCGGATGTCGTGGGCGGCGCGGAACAGCGCGGCGCGCGTCTCCTTGTCGAAGCCGCGCTCGCGCACGATGGTGCGGGCGGCGTCGAGCACCTTGATCTCGTTGTGCATCCAGGCCGAGAACTCGACGGCGAGCTCGGCCAGCGCCTTCTCGGCCCGGGCGATGGCGCCGAGATCGACGGCGGGGCCGCCGCGGCCGGATGCGATCGCCTTCCGCAGCCGGTGCGGCGGATGCAGGACCTCGTGGTCCTCGAACACCTCGGCGCGGACCTCGTCCTCCCCCATGGTCATCAGATCGCCCCCCGCACCTTGTCGATCAGGGGTTGCTGGGGGATGACGTCGGCGGTGCCGCCCTTGCGCCGCTCGGGGCCGACATAGGTGCCGTGGAGGTTGCGCCGCCGGCAGGGGCCGAAATAGGTCTTGGTCTTGATGAAGGGCCTGGGATTGGCCACGACGTTGAGGACGCGCTGATAGAGCGCCTTGGCCGAGATGGGCTTGGCGAGGAACTCGGTGACGCCGGTGTCCCGGGCCTCGATGACGCGGCGCTTCTCCGAATGGCCGGTGAGCATGATGATCGGCACATAGGGATTGGCGTTGGCGCCGGGCTGGCGGATCATCGAGGTCAGCTCCAGCCCGTCGAAGATCGGCATGGCCCAGTCGGCGATGATGATGTCCGGCGAGAAGTTGGTGAAGGCCTCCAGGCCCGAGGCGCCGTCTTCCGCCTCGTGCACCTCGCGCGCGCCGAAGCCGTGCAGCAGGGTGCGCACGATGCGCCGCATATGGGCGTTGTCGTCGATGACGAGAAATCTGAGCTTGTTGAAGTCGATCCGGATCATGCGCCGTTCGGAGCCTCCCGCTGGACGATGCGGCGGACGTGGTTAACGGCGGGTTAGGGCGTCGGGCCGGCCGGGAAAAGCTTCGTGGCATGGTTGATGCGGGGCGGCGAGCAGCCAGCCGAAAGAAGAGTACCGGCCGACGGCATGCCGATGCCGGCCCGTGTGGTGTTCGCGTGGATGGGCGGGTCAAGCCCGCCCATGACGGTCGCGGGTGGCGCAACCGTTGTCGTCCTTGCCGCCACGGTTCCGTCATGGCCGGGCTTGACCCCATACGCGCTAAGATACCAGCAAGGACGTGGCAGAGGGCTCAAGGCGGGCAGAACGAGGCGCGACCCAAGCCTTCCCCACGCAAGTCGGATACATCCGACTTGCTCGTTAGAGGGCCCATCTCGGGAACACCCGAGATGGGTGGCTGGGGAAGGTGCCGGCCGAAGGCCGGCGGATGGGGTGTGGCGCGCAAGTCTGAGGCGGTGTTCGGCTTGCACATCCTGTTGGTGCAAGGGTTTGCAGGTAGCGGGCCCTGCCGACCACACCCCATCCGACCCGACTTCGTCGGGCCACCTTCCCCAGCTTCGTGGGGAAGGCTTGTTGCGCCTCCCTCCGCCCCGCCTCCGATCTTCGATACCGCTCCTCAGCTTATCTTAGCGCCTATGGGGCTTGACCCGGCCATCCACGCGAACAGAAGCGGCGGCGGCGATGGGCGCCGGCCCGTGCAGCCCGCTATCCGCTGCCGGACAGGGATCGCCAGCCCGATGTCGAGATCGCCGAGCCGCCTACGCCGCCAGCAGCGCCTCGACCGCCGGGGGATCGAACTCGTAGCGGGTGTTGCAGAACTCGCAGGTCACGACGATCGAGCCGTCGTCGGCCACCATGTCGCGCCGTTCCGCCGTGGAGAAATTGCGCAGCATGCCGGTCACGGCCTCGCGCGAGCAGCGGCATTTCTCGACGATGGGCTGGGACTCGAACACGCGCACGCCACGCTCGTGGAACAGGCGGTAGAGCAGATCCTCGGACGTGACGGTCGGGTCGGTGAGCTCGTGGTCCTCCACCGTGCCGAGCAGCAGCTTGGCCTCGACCCAGGCGTCGTCCTCGGCGGGCGCGGCGAGGTCGGCGCCTTCCGGCACATCGCCCGGCGGCAGGTCGGCCTGGCGCATGCGCTCGGGCACGGCGGGGAGGAACTGGATCATCATGCCGCCGGCCCGCCAGGCCGGGCCCTCGCCGGCGGCGAAGCTCTCGGCGACGGCGAGGCGCACCCTTGTCGGGATCTGCTCGGACTGGCGGAAATACTGATCGGCCGCCGCCTCCAGGCTCTCGCCCTCCAGCGCCACCACGCCCTGGTAGCGCGACATGTCCGGGCCCTGGTCGATGGTCATGGCGAGATGGCCGGCCCCGAGCAGCTCGACCGTGCCGGTCCGGCCCGCGGCGACGGCGGCGGCCACCGCCGCCGCGTCGAAGGTGGCGCAGGCGCGCACCCGGTCCGGCGCCTGGAAATCGACGACCAGCATGCGGACCGGCCCGTCGGTGCGGGTCTGCAGGATGAAGCGGCCGTCGAACTTCAGCGTGGTGCCGAGCAGCAGGCAGAGGGCCGTGGCCTCGGCCAGCGCCCGCGCCACCGGCTCGGGATAGTCGTGGCGGCGCAGGATGGTGTCGACGGCCGGGCCGAGGCGCACCACCCGGCCGCGCACGTCCAGCCCCTCCGCCTGGAAGGGCAGGACCCGGTCGTCGCCCGACGCGGTCTCGCCGCTCACAGGCGCACACCCGCCGCGGCCTGCCCGCCGAGGCCGAAGCACCAGGCCAGCACGCCCTTCTGGGCGTGCAGGCGGTTCTCTGCCTCGTCGAACACCACCGATTGCGGCCCGTCCATCACCTCGGAGGTCACTTCCTCGCCGCGATGGGCCGGCAGGCAATGCATGAACAGCGCATCCCGGTGGGCCGCCGCCATCAGGCGTGCATCGACCTGGTAGGGGCGCAGCAGGTTGTGACGATGGCCCTCGTCGTCGCCCATCGACACCCAGCAGTCGGTGACGATGCAATCGGCGCCGTCCACCGCCTCGTAGGGGTCGCGGGTGAGCTCGAGGCGGGCGCCGTTGCTGCCGGCCCAGGCGACGAGGTCGGGACGCGGCGCCAGCTCCGGCGGGGTGGCGACGCGGATGGTGAAGTCGAAGCGCTGCGCCGCATGGACCCAGGAGGCCAGCACGTTGTTGGCGTCCCCCGTCCAGGCCACGGTGCGACCCTTGATCGGGCCGCGATGCTCCTCGTAGGTGAGCACGTCGGCCATGATCTGGCAGGGATGGGTGAGCTTGGTCAGGCCGTTGATGACAGGCACGCTGGCATGGGCGGCGAGCTCCTGCACCGCCGCATGGTCGAGCATGCGGATCATGATGGCGTCGACATAGCGCGACAGCACCCGCGCCGTGTCGGCGATGGTCTCGCCGCGGCCGAGCTGCATCTCGGCGCCGGTGAGCATCAGCGTCTCGCCGCCGAGCTCGCGCATGCCGACATCGAAGGAGACGCGGGTGCGGGTCGAGGGTCGCTCGAACACCATGGCCAGCACCTTGCCGGTGAGCGGCCGGTCTTCGGCCCGGACGCCCTTGACGCGCCGCGCCTTGATCGCCGCCGCCTGGTCGAGCACGGTCCGGAGCTCGTCGGCCGGAACCTCGGAAAGATCGAGAAAATGCCTGATCATGGCGGTCACTCGGCTGCTGCGGGCGACTGGCCCCGCTCGAGGGCGGAGCAGGCCGCGTCGATGCGCCGCACCGCGTCGCGGATCTCCTCGTCGCTGACGATCAGCGGCGGCAGCAGGCGCACGACATTGTCGCCGGCCGGGATGGTCAGGAGCTTCTGCGCCCGCAGCGCCGTCACCATGTCGGCGAGCGAGCCGCGGACCTTGAGCCCGAGCAGCAGGCCCTCGCCGCGCACCTCCTCGATCACGCGGGGGTGGCGGTCGATGAGCTCGGCCAGGCGCTGGCGCAGGAGGAGGCCGGCGGCGGCGACGCGCTCGAGGAAGCCCTCCTCCAGCACCACGTCGAGCACGGCGTTGCCGACCGCCATGGCGAGCGGGTTGCCGCCGAAGGTGGTGCCGTGCACGCCGGCCGTCATGCCCTTGCCGGCCTCGGCCGTGGCCAGGCACGCGCCCATGGGGAAGCCGCCGCCGATGCCCTTGGCGACCGCCATGATGTCGGGCGTGACGCCGGCCCATTCATGGGCGAACAGCTTGCCGGTGCGCCCGACGCCGGTCTGCACCTCGTCGAACATCAAAAGCAGGCCCTTCTCGTCGCACAGGCGCCGCAGCTCGCGCAGCGTGGCCGCCGGGAACGGGCGGATGCCGCCCTCGCCCTGGATCGGCTCGACCAGGATGGCGGCCGTGTCCGGCCCGATGGCGGCGAGCAGCGCCTCGGGATCGCCGAAGGGCACCTGGTCGAAGCCGTCGACCTTGGGGCCGAAGCCTTCCAGGTATTTCTTCTGGCCGCCGGCGGCGATGGTCGCGAGCGTGCGGCCGTGGAAGGCGCCTTCCACGGTGATGATGCGGTAGCGGTTCGGCTCGCCATTGGCCGAGTGATACTTGCGCGCCATCTTGATGGCGCATTCCAGGGCCTCGGCCCCGGAATTGGTGAAGAACACCGTGTCGGCGAACGTCGTGTCGACGAGGCGGCGCGCCAGGCGCTCGCCGCCCGGCATCTGGAACAGGTTGGAGGTGTGCCAGACCTTCTGCGCCTGCTCGGTGAGGGCGGCGACCAGATGCGGATGGGCGTGACCGAGGGCGTTGACGGCGATGCCGGCGCCGAAGTCGAGATAGCGCTCGCCCGTGTCGGAGATCAGCCAGACGCCCTCGCCTCGCTCGAACGTCACATCCGCGCGGGCATAGGTCGGCAGGATCGCGGACTCCACGGGCTCCTGGTGCGGGACGGTCGGGTGCGGTGCGCTGGTCACGACGGTGGCTTTCATTGGCTCCGAAGGGCGAAGAGAGGCCCAGAAATCAAAACGCCGCCCCGATGGGGCGGCCGCTCTGCAGGGATATATTAGGCGTGGGGCAGGACCTGTCAACGCCCGGAACGGGACGGTCCCGGGCGGGACAATCCCGGGCGGGACGGGATGCCGCCGCGCCGTCAGTTGACGACGCGCCGGACATGCGGGCTGTCGAGCGAGAAGGCCGGGATCGACACGGAGAAGCTCTCGCCGCTCTCGCTGGTCATGCGGTAGGAGCCGACCATCAGGCCCGAGGGTGTCGGCAGCGGACAGCCGGACGTGTATTCGAAGCGCTCGCCCGGCCCCAGCACCGGCCGCTCGCCGACCACGCCGGCCCCGCGCACCTCGTGGCGCCGGCCGATCTCGTCGGTGATCTCCCAGAAGCGGGATTCCAGCTGCACCGTCTCCGGGCCCATGTTCACGATCTCGACCGTGTAGGCCCAGAAATAGTGCCCTTCCTCGGGCCGGGATTCCTGAGGGAGGTAGCGGGGCTCGACGGTGACCCGGATCAGGCGCGTGACAGCACGATACATGGCGCATCGCTCCCTGGCAGGCGGCAGGTTTCCGACAATCATAGCGAGTGGCACGGAATTTCAAGAGATATTTGGCCTGCCGCCTCGCCATGAGGTGGTATCGGCGCGCCGCGGCGGCGGCCCCGGGGGGCGCTCGCTGCGGTCGACTGCTCCGCGTGCGCGGGCCTCGCATGGTTACCGTTGCGTTAATCGACTCTCGACTCCCGGTCGCATCCGCGCAACTATGCCGGGAGTTCGGGGGGACTTCCATGTTCAAGCTGCTCATCGCCGCCGCGGCGACCACCATGCTCGCCGGCTGCGTCACCACGCAGAAGGCCAGCTTTCAGCCCGGACTTGGGCAGCAGGCGATCATCCGGGATGGTCGCCCCTCGATCCAGTCCAGGCTGGCGCGCTCGACGGCGGTCGTGGCTCCCGCCTCGCGGGCGGCGCAGATCGGGGCGCGGCCGACGCTGGTGGTCGGGCTGTTCAACCAATCGCCGCAGCCGATCACGTTCCAGCTCGACAGCGTGCGGGCCTGGCAGGTCGGCGGTCCGCAGGACGGCAAGCCGCTGAAGGTCTATTCCTACGAGGAGCTGGTGCAGGAGGAACGCGGCCGGCAGGTTGCCGCGGCGCTGCTGGTGGGCGTCGCCGCGGCCGCGAACAGCTATGCCGCGTCGCGGTCGAGCTACAATCCCTACATCAACACCTGGAACCAGCACGTCGCCGCGGCCGAGAACGCCGACATGATCGCCGGCACCGCGGCACGGGGCGAAGCGAACCTCGCCGCGCTCGAGCAGACGATCATCAAGGACAACACCATCATGCCCGGCGAATGGTATGGCGGTGTGCTTCAGATCAACGCCCCGGCCTATGCCGACGCCGCCAAGCCGACGGCCTACCACGTCGCCATCGAGCTCGGCGGCGAAACCCATCAGATCGACGTGGTGCAGACGCCGATCGGGCAGTGAGCCGGGGCTGCCGGCGCAGACGGCCCTGATCCACTCGACGTGCCAAGACGGTCCGCCGAAAAAAGCCCGCGGCCGGCACCCCGGGCTTGATCGTCGCGGAGGAAACCGGGTACAAGGGGGTCCCACTTTTGGCGGCGACGCCATCCGGTGGGACAGAAGCGGCCTGAAAGCTTGTTGATTTCAACGGCTGTTTTCGCGGGTGTAGTTCAGAGGTAGAACGTCAGCTTCCCAAGCTGAATGTCGTGGGTTCGATTCCCATCGCCCGCTCCAGTCCCATCAATGACTTAGCAGCGCTCCAGGCCTCCGGCCTGGAAAGGCCCCGGAAAGCCCCTACTTTCCAGACGTTTCCGGCCTGTTCCGGTGCTTCGTCCGCAGCGAGGCGACCGTCCTGCTCGCCTTCAGCCCTTCGCCACGGATGTACCGGCCCGTCATCTTCGCCGAGGAGTGCGTCGCGACGCGCTGCAGGTCGCCGATGGTGGCGCCGGCCTCGTCGCCTTCGCTGATCGCGCCTGCCCGGCTGTCGCGGTTCCAAATCGCCTTCGGCACACCGGCGGCGTCGGCGATCGCACGCCACTCGCGGCCGAAGGCGAACTCGGCATAGGGACGTCCGGCCGTCTCGTCCATGATCATCGGGCCGAGGCGCTGCGCCTTCGGGATCCGCATCAGCTCGGCCATGACGAGCGGCATGCGCTTGAGGTCGTGTGACGCCCTCGCGCCGTTCTTCGTCGTGTCCTTCGACAGCACCAGGTCGTCGCTGATGTCCTGCCAGACGAGGCCGCCGGTCCAGACGCGCCGTCCGAGCCGGTAAGGCGAGGCGTGCTCGTCTCCCAGCGCCAGCCATTGGCCAATGACGTCGACCTGGCGCAGGGCGGCCTCGAACTGCAGCGCCTGGGCCAAGGCGATCGACGGCCGGCCGAGCTCGTGCGCCTTGGCGATGATGGCGACCGCGTGCTCGTAGGCAACATGCTCCCTACGCTTCGCTGGCTTGGCGAACTCCATCTCCTCAAGGATCTCCCGCAGCCGCCGGCAGGCCGAGACGCAGCGCTGATCCTCCACCAGCTTGCCGAAGGTCGTCATCGCCCGCAGGCGGTTGATGACGCCATGCGCCTTGCGCACGCCATCGGCCGAGCCCTGGGTGCGCTTCTTCGTCTCCTCGTACCAGCGCAGGAAATCGACGGCCGTGATGCCGGCCAGCGTGCGCTTGCCGAAGGCGCGCTCGATCACCTTGACCTCGTGCAGGTAGCCGCGGCGCGTGTTCGATTTCACGCGCAGGAAGGGGCTTGCCTCATGCTCCTGATACATGCGGCAGAGCGAGCGCAGCGTCCCGTCATACTTGGTCGGTGCCGCCTTGCCGGTGAGCCAGGCTTCATAGGCGGCCTGATGCCTGCGGCACTCCGCGCGGATCAGGTCGTGATGCTCGGGGTCGGCGGGGTCGAGGTCGTCGATCTTTACCGAGGCCGGCTCGTAGCCGTCCCTCGCAGCCTTGCGCGGCGCTCGCCATCGGAGGGTATAGCCCGCGGCCCTTTGCTCGATATCAAGCCCTGGGGCGTCGGCGATCCTTGGTGTTGAGGGCATCGAGGTCCTCCTCTTCGGCTTGGGACGGCACGATGCTAGCACGCGCGTCGAGACCGTGGAGGCGGTCGAAGAAAGCGCGGACGGCCGGCCAGTAGCGGCGCTTCGAGATGGCGTCCGGCGGCGGCAGGTGCAGCCGTTCATAGCGCCGGCGCAGGCGTCGCCAGGAATCGACCGAGAAGCCGAGGCGCTCGGCACACTCGGTCTCCGTCACGAATAGCGTCGGCTCGCGGCCGTGATGGTCGGCGACGGACATTATCGTCCGGCACCGCACCAATGGGCGATGCGCTCGGCATGCGCCCGGCTGCCCGGCCTGTAGGGCAGCGCCATGCCCTCGCGCATCAGGAGCTCGCCGGCGTCGCCCTCGCCCGTGGCGATGTCCGCCAGGGTGCGGCCGTAGCGGTCCAGCCGGCCCGCCCGCGTGATGGTGACCTGGTGGCCGCGTAGGATCTCGCGCAGGCGATCCGCGGCCATCAGGCCGGCCTGCAGCTCGTCGTCGCAGTGAGGGTGCCAGGTCTCCGGCGCGTCGATCGCCGTGAGGCGGATCCGCTCGGAGCAGCCGGGCCCGGGCCTGACGCAGGGCAGCGCGACGGTGTCGCCGTCGATGATGATGATCTTGTCGCCGTCGATCGTCTCGGCGCCGGCCGGGCCGCCGAGCAGGGCGAGGAGGATCGAGGCGGTGGCGATGCGGAGGATCATGGCGCCCTTCCCTCGAGGAGGTGGCGCGCAATCTTCTCAGCGAGATGCCAATGCGCCTCGGCCCTCGGCATCGATCGCCATTCGCGATCGGCCAGCACGGCAAGGGCCTCGCAGGCGGAGAGGCCACCGCGCTCCGCGAGGCGCGACAGCGACTGGCTATGGTTGCGCAGCGCCTGGCGCTCGTGGGGAGCGATCATGGACCACGGGATTCCCAGCACGAGCAGGGGCGTTCCACGGGCGCGCATATCGGCCACGATGGTCCGGTACTCATGGTTCAGGGACATGATCGGAAAGAGATCGGGGATTGGTGCCAGGATGGGTGCGGCATCAGGCATTGGAGCCTCCCACGGGTTCGCAGAGCGGTCGGTTGGCGGTTCGGCCAAGAACGTCGGCATGGCATGGCGCGCAATCCGAGCAGTCGACATCGAAGGGTTTGCCGGCCTTGTGGGCATCGCAGAGGCGGCACCAGCAGGCGAGGTTCAGGCCGCGCAACCCAGGCAGCGACGCCACGACGTTGCGGCGAGCACCCATCTGCGCCTCGATCGTGGCCTTGCACGTCAGCACGACGTGGCCGCCGAGCACCCATTTGTACTGGTCGACGCATTCGGCGGCCGTGCCGTCCCAGCCGACGACGAAGGGGTTGCCGAGCGGCGAGGATCGGTCGACCTTGCACGTCATGGCCGGCATGCGCCAGCCCTTGCGGCGCGACAGGCGGATGCGGGCGGGCCCGGTCATGACGGCACCTCGGCCGGCCGGGCGGCCTTCTGTGCCGTCTCGGCCACGTCGCGCGGGACGAGGCGGAACAGCTCGAGGCGGAACACGTCGATCTCGCCGGCGGCGTTGGAGTTGTCCGGCAGCTCCTCGAGGCTGATGCTGTGACGGTGCACATAGCGGCGGTCACGCGTCCAGTAGCCCGGCTCGTGCAGCTTGCGGATGGTGTAGATCTCGCCGAGGTACAGCGCGCCGTCGTCATCGGGCGCGATGCACTGGACGAGCGCGCCCGGCACGCAATCTTCGACCCTCAGCATGGCCGTTCGCCTCCGGATGATGCGGCGGCGGCTTTCATATCGGCGAGGGCCCTGGCGACCTGCAGACGCTGCGCGGCGGCGAGCGCGAGCACCACGGCAGCAGCGTCGTCGCCGGCGGCCTGCGCGCGCTTGGCGCCGGCCAGCAGCCAATCGATCCCCACCATCAGATCCGGCGAGATCTTCGGGTCAGAAAGGGATGTCATCGTCGAAGGCCGGCTGTACTGGGGAGGGTTTCGCGGACGTGCTCGCCGGCGCCGACGAGCGCGTGGTGCCGTAGCTCTCCTCGCTCGGTGCCTGGCGTTCGGCTCGATCGAGCAGCGTCAGCTCGCCGCGAAAGGTTTTGAGCACGATCTCGGTGCTGTACCGGTCAGTGCCGTCCTGCGCCTGCCATTTGCGGGTGGCGAGCTGGCCCTCGACATAGGCCTTGGAGCCCTTCTTCAGGTAGCGCTCGGCGACGTCGGCGAGACCTTCGTTGAAGATCACGACGTTGTGCCACTCCGTGCGTTCCTTGCGCTCGCCGCTGGCCTTGTCCCGCCAGGTCTCGGAGGTCGCGATCGAGAATCTCACGATCTTGGAGCCGGCAGAGGTGTTGGTGACCTCGGGATCCTTGCCGAGGTGGCCGATGATGATGACCTTGTTGACGGTGCCGCTCATCAGAACAGGCTCCCTTGAGCACCGACCTTAGCGGCCGGCTTCGGTTTCGGATCGATGGGGGTGAAGTCAGGCTCGAAGAAGCCGAGCATGCCGCGGCAGGGCCGGAAGGGCAGCGGGCGGGCATTGTGGATGAGGAAGCCGAATTTGCCGACGAACCACGGGCTCTTCGAAGCGGTGAAGCAGCCAACGATCTGGGCCTCGCCGATGATGCCGCCGGTCTCGAATTCGGTCGGGCAGTCGAAGGGGAGCCGCTCGCCGGTGACAGGGTGGCGGCGGTTGCGGACGTCTGCGGCGGCGTACTCGTCCAGCTTCTTGCCGGCGTGGATTAGGACCGGCCCGCGGAACGCGGTGGGCCAGTCGCGGTTCTCGACGTCCTTGTGGCCGTTGACGATCAGCCAAGCCCACGGCTGCATGATGGAGAGGGCCTTCATCGGGGCATATTCCGCGACGCGGCGCGGTCCAGGCGCTCGATCTCGGCTATGATCATAGCGGCAGCCATGACGAGCCGGCGCCTTTTGTCCGGCTCCGGCTTCAACGTCCAGCGGCTGCCGATCTCAAGCGCTATCTGCAGCTCAATGAAGCTGTCCTGCGTTACAAGCGAATTGTCGTAGGGGATAGCGTACAGAGCTGCCGCGAGCGCGATCTCACCGCAAGAGTGCCCATCGTCGTGCTCGGCCGTGGATCCCTTGGCGACCTGGCGCCGGCGCTCGGCCGCGACCTCTGCGATGACGTCAGCCATGGGAGGTTCCCCCCAGCTCGACGATCGCCGCCACGACAGAGCCGACGATGCTTGCCGGCCGGCCGCCGTCGTCGCGGGTCAGGGCGTGGTTGATGGTCTCGATCGGGCAGTCGTGCTGCAGCGCCAGGCTGGTCAGGATGGCGGCGTCGCGGACGGCCGCCTGCAAATCGGTGCCGGCCTTCGGGCCGCCGATGAAGACCTCGGCGACGGCGGCGTTCTCGCCGTCGCCGCCGACCGAAACGGTATAGACGTTCTGACCATGCTGGACCTGGAAGGTCAGCGAGGGGCGGCAGTTGGGGAGTTTCCGGCGTGTCATGGGGAGACGGCCTCCGCGATGATGGCGCGCGCGGCGTCGCGGCGCGCCTGATTGCGCTTGTGGGTGACGAGCTCGGTGTGCTCCGACCAGGGATTGATGCAGCGTCGGCGCCGGCCGGGGCAGCAATGGTCGAGCTGCTTCCGCGGCGGGATCGGGCCATGCTCGACGATCCACATGGCCGGTGCACGGCGACGGTGCCGCCGTCCAGGCTCATGCGGGGATAGCCGCGGCCTCGCCCGCCCTTGCCCGAGGTCGGGCCCGTTCACAGCCAGCAGCCCGTGGCGGGGTCGATCTCGACCCGCTCCATGATCTTGGCCCGGATGCGGTCGCGGCGGGTCATGCCGGCACCCCGGCGGAGGCCGTCTCGGCATCGTTGCAGGCCCCGAGGAACCGCGTGGCGGCAAAGGCGACTGCAGGGTCCGGAGCGCGGTTGCAGGGGCCCTTGACCTGCTCGATCTGCCATTTTTTCCGGCGGACCAGTTCAAGGGTCGCGATCCGCTTTCCGTCCCGGCGGATGCTGAAGATTCGAGACTTGCCTTTGATCACGGCGCCGGCATAGCTCGCGACGCAATGGTGCATCGCCCGGCCATCTTCGTGCAGGGCGAGGCCGGAGCGCAGGGCGACAAAGTCCAGGCCGTCGATCTGCAGTTCGGCGGGCAGAGCACCGAGGTTGATCTCGGCCTCATAATCTTGCCCGTGGTTGCGGAAGAAGGCCTCGGCCTGGCTATTTTTGGCAAGCTCGCGGTGCCATGCCTCGGCAGCCTTATAGGCGCTCTCCCAAGTCCATGCCCTGTTGAAGCGCTCGCGCAGATGCAAGGCGAGATCCGCGACCTCCCGCCATTGCTGGAAACTGCCCGAGCGGCTGAGGGTGGTCGCAGCCCAATCCAGCAGAAGCGATCGCAGGACGCCACGGCTCTCCATATGCCGGCGCCATGCGCCCAGAGCACTCAGCCATTCGACCTGCGTCGCGGTGTCTGCCGGGAGCGCCTGCGCAAGGACCGATGGCGGGAGCTTCGACAGATCCTGCAGCAGGGGCAATTGCCCCGGGCGCAAGGCCTTGCCGTGAATGCTCCTCAACTGAGGAGCGAGCTTGAGGGAAGCGAGGACATCCTTCAGCCGTGCGCCGATCTGCCTAAGCAGCGGATGTTTGTACTGTCTTTCCGGCTTCAGGCCTGCATGGTCCAGCACCAGAGCGAGAACCGGAGCTTGCCCGAGGGTCTGATAGCCGTAAGGGTGGGACCGGGCGATCACAGCGGCCGCCATCCGAAGATCCAGGTTGTCATAGAGCTCCATCGCGTCCTGGACCGCGACACGCTGCCACGGGGCGTCGCCCAAGGTCGGGAACGGCATGGCCGAGAGGTATTCACCGAGGGATGGCGCTGGCGCAGGCTTCGTCATTCCGCAGCCTCCAGGAAGAGCGGGAGCGCCTTGGCGGGCCGATCCTTGACCTCGCGGGGGCGATAGTTGGCCGAGACGAGCGCTTCGGCCTCCGCCGCCGGCAAAGCTGTCGATGACGAGCTCGCGCATGGTCAGCCCGGCATCCCGAGCGCCTGCAGGTAGAGCTCGAGGATCGCGTCTTCCTCGGCCCGCTCGTCCGCCGGCTTCTTGCGCAGGGCGATGATCTTGCGGAGCACGCCGACGTCGAAGCCGTTGCCCTTGGCCTCGCCGTAGACTTCCTTGATGTCGTCGGCGATGGCTTGCTTGTCCTCTTCCAGGCGCTCGATGCGCTCGACGACGGATTTCAGCTGGTCGGCGGCGACGGATGTCGTGTCGGTCATGACGGTGCCTTTCAGGGCAGGACGTGGGGGAGGAGGCGGCGCAGCTCGGCGAGGAAAGCCTCGTGCACGGTGTGCCAGGTCGGCGCGGGGCGGATGGCGATCCCGACGGGCGCGGCGCGCACCGGCAGCGCCCGCGATCCCGGCGGGAACAGGTGCCGGTGCTCGGTCACCAGCATGATGTCGTCGGCGGCCTTGACCTCGGCCTTGATCTCCGGCGCCGGCGGCCAGGCGAGGCCGGCGCGCACGTGGATGGCGGCGTCGATCCGGCCGAGGATGCGATCGCGCGCGGCTCGGAAGCCCGGCTGCTCGTGCTCCATGGCGACCTGGAACGGCCGGGTGTGGTCGCCGACGACATATTCGCGGCCGTCATGCAGGAGGGCGTAGGGCTGCGCCCGCCGCGAGACGATGCGGCAGACGTTGATCGAATGCTCGCCGACGCTGATGACGGTGCCGGGGGTGGCGCCGACCCAGCGGGGCAGCTTGGAGAGCTGTTCCGACATCGCGACGAAATCGACGTCGTCGGGATCGGGCGACAGCAGGTCGAAGGTGCGGCGGCCGGCCGTCGGGAGCCAGGATGCGGCGTTCATGCTGCATCCCATCCGCGCGAGGCCTGCCAGGGCGGGGCGGCCTTGCCCGTCGCCTCGCGCTGGCGCTCCAGCCGTTCGATGCGCTGGCGCTGGTCGAGGAAGCCGCAGCCGACCGTCAGGCCGGCGGCGCCGCACAGCACGATTCCGACGGCGACCGAGCCGGTCATGCCGACGATAGCCCCGGTGGCGGAGCCTATGGCGAGACCGATCCAGATCTCGCGCATCAGAGCAACCCCGCGCCGGCGGCGTACCAGATGCCGATCCCGAACAGGAAGAGGCCGAGCGCGGCCGCTTCCCCGAGATCGTAGGCGATGGCCTTGAGGCGGGGCATCAGGCGGCCCGCCGCGAGCCCAGGGCGATCGCCTCGGCCCCATACTCTTCGATCTGCGCCTTCGACCAGCCGCGGCGCCGCAGGTCCGCGTCCTCGATCGTGGCATCCTCGCCGCGATCGAGAAGGAACTTGCTGACGTCCTTTGCCATGGCCTTGACGTTGGCGGCATGTGCGGAAAGCGCCTGGCGGGCAAGGCAAACAGGCGCCGAGGTCGGCTGCTTATGCGAGCGGATTGCGGGAAGCATGGGGCTCTCCATCCGTCAGCGACGGGAGACCATCTCCCGGTGAGGATGGAAAATGAAAGCACGACTTTCATTATCAGGCAAGGCAAAAATAAAAGCCTGCCTTTCATATCGGTGGCCACTGATTCGGCTGGACTCTCTGGCAATTCTCCGGAATCAATGGAACGAAAATGGAACGCTGGGGAGCGTCACGATGAATGAGCATCTTGAGGGGCTACCCCTCGAGCGCGTGCAGTCGCTGGAAATTGAGTGCGCCGATTGCGGCCACGTGAGATGGTTGCCGACCCGAAAGATCGCTGCGCATTCGACCGACGCCACAGTGTGTCAGGTCGCGCGGAGGCTCTTTTGTTCGCCATGTCGCGAGGCCGGACGTGAAGGAAGGACGCTGGAAGTCAATCCGCGACGTCCGCCCTCTGGCTATGTGCGTTTCAGCAAGTCGCCTCAGATGCCCATAAGTTCACGCATGGGGATGATCCGGTGAATCCGGAGGATTTCGGCGGATGCGTATGTCAACCGTTTCGGCGGATTGAATTGTTCACATACGAGCTCGGTTCGTGAGCGGGTCACAAGCTTTTTGATATAGCTTTTTCCCTTGCTGCCATCCTGGCGTGGGACTGTCTCAATGACGACGTAATCGCCAGGAATTGGCGGCCGGCCGCCGCAATATACGAGATCCCCCGGTTCGTACCGAGGAATCATGCTCTCGCCAATCACGTGCAGAGCGAAGACGTTCCTTGCATTCGCTATGCCCGGAGGGCGGCGCACGCGATCGATGACGTCTCCATTGATCTCGAAGTCATCCTCATCGTCGCTGTCGCCGCCCTGCGTCACGCCAAGCACGTCCACTGTCAATTCACCGCGCTCTATCCTACTTGGATCGGTGACCTGCTCAACCTCTGATGGCGCCTCGCGCTCTTCGTCCTGAAACTCAAGGCGCCCGGCTTGTGCGGCGGCCTGGTCAATATTGAGCAGATCGACGAGCGCCTGCCAGTTGGCGAGCCGGATCTTATTTTCGTTGCGCTCCCACTGCCCGACCGCAGCGATCGACACGCCAAGCTCCGATGCGACCTTCGCGATCGTCATCTTCTTCGCCTTTCGCGCGGCGCGGATAATGGAGCCTAAATCCGAAACCATGCCGCTTTCATGCATTAAGCGCGCCCTCGTCGTCCATGAAAGAAAGACTTGTAACTAAATGAAGCTTGTGCTTTCATTTTGGCATGAGCGAAGAACCCCTTGGCATGTCGCCCGTGGAACGGGCCATCAGCGTCGTCGGCGGCGCAAGCGCTGCCGGTCGGGCTCTTGGGATCACGCCGCAGGCCGTCGGCCAGTGGCGTCGGATCCCAGCTGAGCGCGTGCTGACACTCGAGAAGATCAGCGGCATCCCTCGACATGAGTTGCGCCCAGACCTTTACCCCCCGCCTGCCGTTAACGCCGAGGTCGGGGCCGCCGCCGGGTCGGCATGTGATGCGTCCGACCCGGCGGCACTTTCGTCCCTGGAGGCCGCGGAATGAGCGATTCAGCCCTTCGTGCCGACATCCGTGGGCAACTGGCCGGGAGCGACTATGGCCGGCTGCTAGCCACGCCGTGGCGGCTCGATCTCGGTCCGCATCTTGTCGATCGAGGCCCTGGCGATCTCGAACATGATGACGGTCCGTTCCTCTTGCTCTGGCGTGAGGCCCTTCAGCGTCTCGGCCTCGATGGCGTCGAGGGTCGCGAGCGCCTCCGCCAGCAGTTTGCGGCCGCGGGGCTTCTCCCGCAACAGCAGGACGAGCACGAGCTCGATTGCGAGGAGACGTGCCGGAACCTGGTGCTCCAGCTGATCGAAAACGTTCTGCGTCGAGGTCAAGGCTGGTCTCCTGATGGCATGGGTTCGTCCGACGGGGATGCGGAATGATGCATCTCTCGCGCGACGACGTCGACATGGCGGCGCTGATGCTCAACGCCGGTGGCGATGAGCGGCTGATCGCAGTCACCCTGCGCGCCTCCAAGGTCGCGCTCGCCGCCGCCATGCCGCGGATCCGGTCGCTCGCCGCTTTCTATGCCCGTCTCGACCGTCGCCGCGAGGAGCTGATCCAGCGCATGGAACAGCTGCGCGCGCGCCTGCCGGCGGCGGATATCGATCTCTCTCACAGGCTGCATCGCTCCACCGGTCCCCCGCAATGACGTAGCGGGACCCTCGCACTCGCCGCCCTGTTTCGCACCGAAAAAACACGAAGGTGATTTTCGTGGACAATCCCCTTTTGCCCACCGGCATGACCGGCCTGATCAAGGCGGCGACGCGCGATCTCGTGCTCGCCGCCGGCGGTCCCGCCCGCGTCAAGGAGATCCTCAAGGTCTCGGACGGCCAGATCTCGAAGTGGCAGGGCGACGACTATCCCGACCTGATGCCGACCTGGGCGGTGGCGAAGCTGTCCTATGTCAAGCAGACGCCGGCGTTCGCGCGGTTCCTGGCCGCGCTGGTCAACCACGAGGTGGTGCCCGTTCCGCCCGACGACGAGGGCGAGTCCGACCTGATGGGCGACCTGGTCGGCGTCACGCGCGACGCCGCGCAGGTGACGTCGGCGCTCGGCGAGGCGCTCTCCCCCGCCTCGCCGGGCGGATCGAGCGTCACGCCGTGCGAGGCGAAGGGCACCCTGAGCAAGATCGGGCGCCTCGAGCGCCGGCTCGACGGCACCAAGCTGCGCCTCGCCGCGGTGGCCGGGAGGCGGGCGTGAGCAACGCCCCGACCTGCCCGTGCTGCGGCGCGCCGGTCGATCCGCTCGCGGTGCTGATCGACGAGGCGAACCTGACGATCGCCCATCGGGGAGACGTGGCGAAGCTGACGCCCGACCAGTTCCGGCTGTTCCAGCTGTTGCTCGACACCTATCCGCGCCCGGTGGAGCGGGACCGCGCGTTCGACCTGCTCTATGGGGCGCGGCTGGACTGCGACCAGCCCGAGCCGAAGATCCTGGACATCCAGGTTTGCAAGATGCGGCCGCGCCTGGAGCCGCTCGGCCTCGTCGTCACCACGGCATGGGGCATCGGCTGGACGCTGACGCTCGCGCTGCCCGAAGCCGCGGCGGCTCTCAGGGAAGAGGGCGTGCGGCGGCGCCTGAAGCAGGTTCGCTACGACGCCGCCCATGACGAGAAGATCAAGGCGTTGCGGGCACGCGGCTACGGCCTGGCGTCGATCGCGCGCATGCTCGGCATCGGCTACGGCGCGACCGAGCGCGCGATGACGCGCCTCGGCCTGCTGGGCGAGCGGCAGGGGACGGCGGCATGATCGTGGTGTCGCGGCCAGCGATAGCCCTGCCCGATCGGCCGTTCGGCGAGATCGCGCTCGACCTGCACATGACCGCGTTTACCGAGGGGGCGAGCGTCACCGCCCTGGAGGTGTTCATCGCCTCGCTCCCAAGCCCGGAGCCCGTCCACGTGCGCACGCTGGTCGACGTCAGGCGCAGGGCGGCGCTGGTTGGCCGCCTCAGCACGCTTTTTCGGCAGCTGGAGCCGGTCGAACCGCAATGCCGCGCCATCCTGGCTGCACTGGAGGCGCGGCCATGACGGTGAAGGGATGGACCGAGGAGCGCAAGCAAACGGCGAAGACGATGTGGCTTTCCGGCCAGACAGCGGCTGCGATCGCGGCCGAGCTCGACTGTGGCGTTTCGCGCAACGCTGTCATCGGCATGATGCAGCGCCTGCTCGGTACGGGTGCCAAGCCGAGGAAGCAACCAAAGCCGGCCCCGGTGAAGAAGGTCCGGCCGAGCCGAACCTCGCCGCGTTCGACGAAGGTGGCGGCTGGCTGGGATGGGACAACGGTGATCAACGGGCCTGTGGCCGAGGTCGTGCCGCCTCTTGTCGAGCAACCGCCCGAGCCCCGCACCTTCTGGAACTTGCGCTTGCGGGATTGCCACCGGCCGCTGTGGCACCACTTGGAGCGCCCATCGGTCGACGCGATGCTGTTCTGCGGGAAGCCGGTGGTGCCCGGCTCGTCCTGGTGCCCGGCCTGCGCGGTGATCGTCTACCAGCAGGGGACGGCATGAGCCGCATCGAGCAGCTCGGCGACGGAGTGACGCTGTATCTCGCCGATTGCCTATCGGTGATCCCGACCCTGTCGCTGGTCGACGCCGTCTTTGCCGATCCGCCATACAGCAGCGGCGGGCAATTCCGTGGCGACCGCATGAGCCGGACGACCGACAAGTATCAGTCATCCGAACACCGCGGCCTCTACCCCGAATTCAGCGGCGACAATCGCGATCAGCGCGCCTACGCCTATTGGTCGGCGCTTTGGCTTGGCGCGTGTCGCCAGGCTTGTCGACCTGGTGGGCTGGCCGGCCTCTTCACCGATTGGCGGCAACTGCCCACCACGACGGATGCTCTGCAGTCTGGCGGCTGGGTCTGGCGAGGCATCGCCGTCTGGGACAAGACGGAAGCCGCCCGTCCGCAGAAGGGTCGGTTTCGAAACCAATGCGAATATCTGGTCTGGGGCAGCAATGGTCCGTTGCCAGTTGAAGGCCCTTGCGCGCCAGGCGTGTTCAGGCAGGCGATCACCTCCGACAGCAAAGAGCACGTAACCGCCAAGCCGGTGAACCTGATGCAGCAACTGCTGCAGCTCGTTCCGGCGGGCGGCATTGTCCTCGACCCATTCATGGGCAGCGGTACCACCGGTGTCGCGGCCGTTCAGAGCGGGCTGGGCTTCATCGGCGTCGAGATCGAGCCGACGTATTTCGACCGGGCCTGCCGCCGGATCGAGGACGAGATCCGCCGGCCGCGCATGTTCGCGACCGCGCCGCCGAGGGCGGCGCAGGGAGCCATGGAACTATGAGCGCCCCCACGCGGCCCGCTCTGCGCTGGCATGGCGGCAAATGGAAGCTGTCTCCCTGGATCATCGGCCACTTTCCGCCGCACCGTGTCTATGTCGAGCCCTTCGGCGGCGCGGCCTCGGTGCTGCTGCGCAAGCCTCGAGCCTACGCCGAGATTTACAATGACCTCGACGACGAGGCCGTCACGCTGTTCCGAGTCCTGCGCGATCCCGAGACCGCCGCCGAGCTCCGGCGCCGCCTCGAGCTCACACCCTTCGCCAGGACGGAGTTCCGGGCCGCCTATGTGGCCGCGGATGAGCCTGTCGAGTGCTCCCGCCGGCTGATCGTTCGGAGCTTCATGGGTTTCGGCAGCAACGCGCATGCGTCGCAGCACAAGGGGCACCGCTCGACGGGCTTCCGGGCCAACTCGTCGCGCAGCGGCACCACGCCGGCGACCGATTGGGCGCATTACCCGGCCGCCATGGACGCCCTGGTGGAAAGGCTCGCCGGCGTTGTGATCGAGTGCCGGGACGCCAAGAAGGTGATGTCGGCCCACGACGGGGCCGAGACGCTCCATTACGTCGACCCGCCGTACCCTCAAGAGACGCGCGCCCGCGGAAATCGATACGACCTTGCTTGGCGGATGTATCGGCACGAGCTGTCGGACGAAGACCACGCCGAGCTGCTCGCATTCCTCGGCAGGCTGAAGGGGATGGTGGTGCTCTCCGGCTATGCCTGCCCGCTCTACGACGATGCGTTGGGCGATTGGCGCCGGGTCGAATCCTTGGCCTACGCCGACGGCGCCCGCGAGCGCACCGAGGTGCTGTGGATCAATGCGGCCGCAGCTGCCGCTCTCGACCGGGCAGCCGCCGGCGGGCCGCTGTTTGAAACAGCTGTGGCGGCCGAATGATCGACCTCGACAGCCTCCCGCCCTGGAAGCCGAGGACCGACGGCGAGGCCGACCGGTTCCATGTCGAGGCCTGTGCCTCCTGCTTCTGCGTCGCCTTCTGCGACCGGTACGACCGGGCCCTGACGCTGGAAATCGGCAGCCCGGCCTATCCGCATGACCTTCGGCTGGGCGCCGATGGCCGGCCGGTGTGCCTCAACCGGACGGAGGCGTCGTCGTGAAGTGCGTTGTCAATCATCCCATCCGCCGCGGCCGGCTCACCGAGACCGATCATGACGCGATCATCATGTTCTCGGCAAAGAAATACACGCCCGGTCGCATCGCGTCGATAATTGAACGGCACCCGTCGACTGTTCGTTTCTATATGTACAGTCACGGCCTCATGTCGCCACCTGGGCGATATCGGGTAAAACCATGCGTGCGCAACGGTCGTTTGGTGAAGCCGTTCGATCGGGATGAGGACGTCTTTATTCAAGTCTTGAGAATTCAGGGATACACGACCACGAAAATTGCCGAGATGACGACGAAGCGCTTCGGTCATCCTCGCACTCCTGCAACGATCGTGACGCGGCTGAAGATGTTGGCGGCCATGGAAGAGGCGCGCCATGGCTGACGCGCCGGGCCACCCGGTCTCCCTGCAGAGTCTTCGCTCGTTCGCGCTCGATGAAGCCTATCGCTGCTCGCTCATGGCCGATGCCCTCCGCGGCGATCGGTTGACCCGTCAGGCGGCCGAGGCGAACGAACAACGCGCACGCATGCATTCCGCCTGCGCAGCCCTTTGCTTTGCCCTGATCTCCGGCGATCGCACCGTGGTCCGCGACTACCTGGACAACGGCATACGGGCATGACCGAGTCTAATGCGACGCTGCAGGCGGCCCTTGCCTATGCCGCGCGGGGCTGGGCTGTATTCCCATGCGATCCGCATCCGGAGCCGCCGCGTTCAAAGCGTCCGCTTGTGGCGGCGGAGAAGGATGAGCAAGGGCGATCTATCAAGGGCACGGGCTGGCCGAAGAAGGCCAGCGTGGATCCTGATCAGATCAGGGCATGGTGGCGGAAATGGCCCAAGGCGCTGATCGGCCTCTGCCCCGGTCGGGCTGGCGCGCTCGTCGTCGATCTCGATCCAAAGGAAGAACCGGTCGACGTCGTCGAAAGGCGAATCGAGGAGGCGATCGGCGGTCCGCTGCCGGAATGCCCCCGCACGCTGACCAGGTCCGGAGGTTATCACCTCTGGTTCAGGCGGCCAGAGGGCGGCGCAGGCAATTCCAAGCCGCTGAAGAATGTCGATATCAGGTGCGATGCCGGCTACGTGATCGTGGCGCCGTCGGTCATGGCGGACGGAAAGACCTATGAATGGGTCAGTGCGCCCTACAGTGGCGAAGCTCCCGATCTCCCACCGAAATTGTTGGAGCTGATCAGGGCGCGTGAGGAGAAGGCCGATCGCAAGGCGGAACCGGCCGGGGCCGACAACGTCGTGCCACTGCGGCGCCCACCGGCCAAAGCCACGCCGGCCGAGGAGGCGAAGAGGCGCTACGCACGGGCAGCGCTCGACAAAATCGGAAAGGACCTCGCCGAGACGGCCAAAGGCCGTCGCGGCACCGCTCTCTATCATGCCGCGGCAGCGGCGGGCCGCTACATGGCCGCCGGCGTGCTCGGCGAGCGGGAGATCCGCGCCGCCCTGCAGGACGCTGCGGACGCCTGCGGCCTGACCACGGACGACGGTACCAGGCGCGTCGAATATGAGATGCGACGGGGCCTCGAGGCGGGGCTCGCCGACGCGGCAGAGACGATCGAACGGCTCGACGGGATCGGGCAGGAGGCCGAGCGCAAAGCCGCCAGGCGCAGCGCGCCGCCGGCGCCGCCGCCGACCGGGCCAGAGGACTATGGCGGATCGCCGGCCGGGCCGCGCCGTGAGGCCGACCAGCCTTCGGGCGACGGATCCGGGGGTAAGGGATCGCCGCCGCCGCCAGAAGGCCCGGAGTTCGACGAAGAAAACGTCAAGTATTGCGCACGACTGGAACAGAATGACTCGGACAATGCGCAACGGCTGATCCGCCATTTCGGCCATCGCTTCATCAACGTGCGCGATGTCGGCGTGCACGTGTGGGTCGGCACGCATTGGGAGAAGGAAGGCGGGGAGGAGGCGCTCGAGCGGTTCGCCCAGCGTGTCGCGAAGGCGATCGCGCTGGAAGCCTTCTTCATCGAGCCCTCGAAGAACGATCGGAAGCTGCTGGAGCTGGCAGAGCCGCTTAAGGGGCGCCCGGTCAACGAGCTTTCGCCCGAGGAGAAGGTGCTCCTCACGGAGGCGATCCAGGCCGAGGCTCGCGCCGCCAAGCGCCGGGCCGATCGACGGAAATTCGCGATCTCCTGCGGAAACCGAGCCCGGACTGTTGCGATGATCGCGCAGGCCAAGGCGCACAAGACCATCACCCAAGACCAGCTGGACCCCGATCCGCTCGTCATCAACTGCCTCAACGGCGTGCTGCGCGCGGCCTGGGAGCAGGATCTTGAATGCCCTGATCCCGAGATTGTTCGCAAGGTATGGGCCGTCAACTTCAGAGAGGGCCATGACCCTGCCGATATGATCTCGAAATGCATGCATGTTGCTTACGAGCCTCACGCAACGTGCAAGCGCTTCGAAGAGTTCATCAATCGGTTCCAGCCCGACAACGACGTGCGGTGGTACATCCAGAAGTCGCACGGCTACGGAACGACCGGGCTTACATCGGTCCAAGCTCTCAACTTCCACTATGGTGGCGGCTCCAACGGCAAATCCGTCTTCATCACGACGATCTCACGCCTGATGGGCAGCTACGCGGAGATGATCCCTTTCGCGTCGCTGGTGACTGAGCAGCAGAGGCGGGGCGACCAGGCAAACCCGGACATCATCCGGCTGCCGCGCGTGCGCCTAGTGCACGCCTCGGAGCCGCCGAAGAACATGAGCTGGGACGAGGCGCTGGTGAAGCAGTTGACCGGCGGCGAACCCATGCTCGCCCGGGGGCTGTTCCAAGGGTTCGTCACCTTCCGCCCGAAATTCAAGCTCGCCGTGTTCGGCAACATCAAGCCGACGGTGGATGGCGTCGATCACGGTATCTGGCGACGACTGCGCATCGTGCCGTGGAATGTGACGATCACCGAGAACGAATCTCGCGACTTGGACGACGTCGTGGCCGAGATGCTGGAAGAGGCGCCAGGCATCCTCAATTGGTTGTTGGCCGGCCTGCTGGGCTATTTCAGGGAGGGCCTGCGGCCGCCGGACAGCGTGCTCGAGGCGACCCGAGAGTACCGGGACGAGAACGACCCGGTCGGCGCCTTCGTCCGTGCCCACGTTGAGACGGCGCCAGGCGAGAGCATCGCTGCCCGTGAGTTCTACCACGCATACGTTGCCTGGGCGCACGCGAACGGTGTCAAGCCGATCAACGAGACCCGGTTCGGCCGTCTGATGCCGCAGAAGGGCTTCCGTCGGACGGACGATCGTATCCGGCACTACCTCGACATCCGCTTGCACGACGTGCCCGTCGAGCCGCCCCGCAGCCCCGATTTCGGCCCGAACGACCCGTTCTAACCCTCGCAAACAGTTGCCTTGCGAAGGTCCGCGACAGTTCTGCGAAGGTTTCAGCGAGGGTTGAGAGAATGGAATGCCGAGCAAAATCAACACGATGGCGAAGCTCTGCGAGGGTTGCGAGGGTTTCCGCCCGCGTATGTGCGTGATTATGGGGGTCAGGGGTTCATGGGCCTGGAATGGAAATCTCTATGCGTAAGCCCGATAAAACCTTCGCAACTATCGCGAGATAGAAGCAAGCATCTGAAAATTATAGAGAAAACGGCATGCGAGGGTTTTGCCAAACTCTCGCGCGACCTTCGCGACCTTCGTAAGGGCAGGAGTTTGGGGTGAAGGCGATCGATATCGAGCAGCTGGTACGCTGGGCCTACCGGGAGGAGCTCCCGAAGCGGGACACGGTGTCGAGCGGTGCCGGCACGTCGTGGATGGTGACGGGCGTGCGTGGAACAGGGACGGGCCTGCCACCTCCGGCCCATCACCAGTGGATGGGCGAAGCGCATTCCGACGCGATAGAGGTCGAGGCCGCCGTGGGCCGGTTGCGGGATCTCGCCATGGATTGGGCCGATCTGCGGCGGCTGACGTTGGGCGCTGCCGGCGGAGCGTTGCGTTTTCGCGACAAGACGTTGCCGGATGGGCGCACCGTGTTGCATCCGCTCGACGCTTGCCTCGCCACGCTGTCGATGCGGCCGGCGGCGCTGATCGTGATGCATGGGCGTGCCGCAACCCGGCCGCATTGCACGGACATTCCGCGGATCAAGAGGCTGCGGCACGAGCTCAACGGCAAGGTCAAGGTGTGGCGCGTCGATCCAGACACGGGCGAGCAGCTGTTCTACCGGCACCCCAAGACGGGGATCATGACGGCTGAAGCGGCCTATGACTCGCATCAGCGCATGCGGAAGGGCGCGGCTTGCCCGGTCGAGTACGAGCCGACGCACGCGCAGGTCGCACGCGACCGGGCCGAATACCTGATCTGGCTCGCGGGCCTCGAAGTGCTCGCGGCCGATTTGGTCGGCAGGCTCGCGAATCATGATCCGCTGCCGCCGGCCGCACCGCGGCGACCATGGGCGACGATGGCCGCTTCCCTCTTGCAAGCGGCTTGAAAAAAGGGGCTTGTATGGGGTGTAGCGCTTGCGCTATATCCGACCATGAAGACTTGTGAAGGGCCTGCCGGCTTCGGCGGGCCCTTCGTCGTTTCAGGGCCCCACCATGTGCAGCTGCTCGGAACGGCGCGAGGCGATCGTGCGCGCGGCGTCGGCCGTGGTGCGCCGGGATGTCGTCTCCGCCCGGGATGCCATTGCCTTCGTTGCGCGATCGGCGCGCGACGACGTGGCCGATGCGATGCGCCGCCTGGTGAAGGCCAGGACGCGTCTCGGGCGATGATCTCGATCCAGGTCGGCGGCACCATCGCGGCGCTGGAGGCGGCCTTCCGCGATCTGGTGCAGGCCGATCGGCGCAATCGCGCCTATGCGGCCGCCATCAACCACACCGGCGACCGCGTCGTGATGAAGGCCGTTCGGTATGCGGCCGCCAAGACGCAGCTGCCCGTGCGCTACGTCAAGACGCAGGTGCGGACCTATCCCGCCGGGCCGGCCAAGCTGACCTGGGAGATGGTCGCCAAAGGCCCGTACATCACGCTGTACAAGTTCGCGCAGTTGGCGGGCGGGAGCGCGCGCCAAACTGCCAAGGGCGTGATCGTGCCGAAGTGGGGCATGCATCGCCACGCATTCGTGGCCGGCATGAAGACAGGCCACATCGGGGTGTTCGCCCGCAAGGGCAAGTCAAGGCTGCCGATTAAGCAGCTGTACGGCCCGGCCGTGCCCAAGCCCCTCCTCGAAGACGAGGCGCGCACGCTGCTGGAGCAGGAGGTGGACACCCGCCTCTCGGCCCGCATGCTTCACGAGCTGGGCCGCGAGATCGACCGGATCAAGGCCGCGCGCGGCGTCTGATCGCCACCGCCGGCTGCCCCGACCGGACGCGCCGGGCCGGGCAGGCCGGGCAGGCCGGGAGGGGGTGCCCCCGGCCTCGGGTCCTTCCGCCGCCCCCAGCCGGTCGCGACGCGCGGCGGCCCGGGATTTTGCCAGTAATGCCGTTCCGAAATCCGGGCTAACAGCCCTAACAGAGGTGTGTATGCCGCCTAACAGCGATGGCGCGCCCGGCCTGTTCATGTTGTCGATCTCGCAGATCGCGGAACGGGACGGCGTGTCGAAGCCGACCGTCTCCCAGAAGGTCGCCGAGCTGGTGGCGAAGCATGGGTTGAGGGTCGAGCGCGACGGCCGTGGGCGCGTGTCGGCTGTCGATGTGGCGCAGTACGATCATCTGCGGGGACGCTTCGGCGACCCGTTCAAGGCGCAGGCACCGCAGCCGCCGAAGTCGGCGGCACCGGCATTCGATCCTGAAAGTCTGGACGAGGCCCAGCGCAAAAAGGCCTGGTATGAGGCGCATCGGCGCGGCCTCGAGCTCGATGAGCTGCGCGGCGACCTAGTGCGGCGGCAGGGCATCGAGACTGCCATCTCGGTCATCGGGGCTGAGATCGCGGCGATTGTCGACCGGCTCGCGGCGCAGGCCGATGACTTTGCGGCAGCGGTCGGGCGCGACGGGCCGCATGGCCTTCGCGTCGCGCTGAGGGCCTTCGCCAGCCAGCAGCGCGCCGACATCGCCGACGTCATGGCGCGGTTGTCGAACGGCGCGCCCCTGTTCGATGGTGAGCTTGTCGAGGACGCGGCGTGACGGGCCATCCGAACGCGCTACGCCTGATCGCCGGCGGCCTGGCCGAGGCGATCAGGCCGCGTCCGCCGCTGCCCCTGTCGAAATGGCTTTCGGAAAATCTCGTCCTGGTCGATGGCGAACTGGCCGGCCAGCTCTGGAGCAGCGCCGGCGCGCCATATCTCGCCGAGATTGCCGACTGCCTGTCCGACGATCATCCCTGCAACCAGGTGACGATCCGCAAGAGCCAGCAGAGCGGCGCCTCGATCCTGGCGATGGGGTGGGCGCTCTATGTGGCCGACCGCGAACCTGCGAACATGATCTATGCCGTCCCGGGCATCGACGCGCTGCGCAAGCTGAATTCGCAGAAGTTGCAGCCGCTGATCGACGCCTTCCAGAAGCGGGCGAAGCGGACGGTTTTCCTGCCGCAGACGTCGAGGTCGGCGGCGGGAAGCTCAACTTTTGAAAAGAAATTCGCCGGCGGATACCTGTCCCTGGCCAATGCCAACGCCGTCATGGACCTGAGTTCAAAGACGGCGAAGAAGGGGGTTAAGGACGAGGTCTCCAAGTGGGAGAATATTCCGGGCTTTGGCGACCCAGAAACCTTGTTTTTTGGCCGTTTTACCGCGTTTCGACGCACAAAAGGCTGGAAAATACTCGAAATTTCGACGCCTGAGGTCGATACGGGCGATGACAGCGGCGAGACGGCTGGACACTGCCGCATCGACCTGTCGTTCAAGCGGTCGGACCAGCGCTTCTGGCATGTGACCTGCCCGCACTGCGACACGGAGCAGGTCTTTACGTTCGACCGCTTCCGGCCCGACCTGCGCGAGCCCAAGAACTCGTTCTACGAGTGCATCGGCGCCGGCTGCGTCATCACCGAGCTCGACCGGGTGCTGATGGTGCGCGGCGGCCGCTGGGTGGCGACGTATCCGGATGATCCATCGCGTCATCCTGGTTTCCACATCGACGCTTTCATCTCGCTGATGATGAGCTTCGAGGCCATCGCGGAGGATTATCGAACGGCGCAGCGGTCCGAGAAGGATAGGAAGGACTTCACCAACGTTGTCCTCGGCCTGCCCTACAAGTTTCGGGGCGACGCGCCGGACCATATCCGGCTGATGGAGCGGCGCGAGCCCTACGACCGGCGTCGGATTCCGGCCCAGGCGCTGATGCTGACCGCCATGGTCGACGTCCAGCACTCCGGCCTCTACGTCGAGGTGGTGGCGTGGGCGCCGGACAAGCGCAGCTGGACGGTCGACGTCGCCTTCATCGACGGCGACACCACCGACCACCGGCGCGGCGCCTGGTCTCTGCTCGGCGAATTCTATGAGCGGACCTACGAAGACGCCTGGGGCAAGCGGCGCTCGCTGGATGCGATCGGCGTCGATGCCGGCGACGGTGGCCGCGTCAACCAGGTGCTCGCCTGGACCTCGGCCCGGCTCGATGCCTACGCCTTCAAGGGTGAAGATGGATGGGCCAGGCCGGCGATCAGCGCGCAGGCGAAGCTGGTCGACATCACGCTCGACGGGAAGGTGCAGAAGAACGGCGCCCGGCTCTGGAAGACGGGCACCTGGTCGCTGAAGCGCGAGCACTACGACAACCTGCGCAAGACGCGGATAGCGGCGGACGGCTCGACCTGGGATCCGCCCGGGTTCTGCCATTTCGGGCTGTGGCTCGACGAGATCTACTTCAAGCAGATCACGTCGGAATATCTCGAAGACATCACCGTGCGCGGCCGCGTCACCGGCCGGCGCTGGGCCAAGCGCGGCGAGAACCACTATCTCGACTGCCGCATCGGCAACATGGCGCTCGCCGACCATCTCGGCCTCAACAGCATGTCGCCGGCAGACTGGCAGACGCTGGCCGAAATGCGCGGTGTCCCCGACGGCGTGGTGACGCCGGACCTCTTCACCCCGGCGCCGATACAGGCCCGGGCCAGCAACCGCGCCGCCGAGCATGCGGCGCCGCCGCCGGCGAAGCCGGAATCGATCTTCGACCGCCTGGCGCGGCTCAACCAAGGGCTCGACGAATGACCACTGCCGAAATGCTCGAGCAGGCCAGGGCGGTGCTGCATCGGCTGCTGACCGGCGCCGCCGTCGTCGAGCTCGATGTCGAAGGCCGGCGCACCAAGTTCACGCCGATGAACCGGTCCGACCTCGAAGCCTACATCAAGCGCCTCGAGGCGCAGCTTGGCGCCTGCCCGCCGCCCGGCGCGATCGGGGTGATCTTCTGATGTCGTTCTCGGCGCGGCCGGCTCCCGGCATCCGCTGGTCGAGCAAGAGCGCGATGGCGTCCGCCTACCGTGCCGCGTCGACCACGGCACAGGAGACGGCGGCGTGGCGGCCGCCCTACCTCTCGGCCGATGCGGCGATCCTGCCGGATAAGGACATCACCGAAGCGCGCGTCGCCGATCTCGGCCGCAACAACCCGCATGCGCGCGCCGCGATCTCGCGCCTGCTCGACATGCTGGTCGGCGCAGGCCTGCGCCTTTCGGCCAAGCCGGACGCCGCGGCCCTCGGCTTGACGCCGGAGCAGACCCGGGCGGTTCGCCGGCAAATCGAGGCGGAGTGGCGTCTGTTCGCCTACGACCCGCTGCGCCGCTGCGACGCGCAGCGCAAGGTGATGATGCCGGGCCTGCTGCGGCAGCTCGGCCGGCGCTACATCACATCGAACGAGTGCGCGGCCGTCCTGAAATGGCGGCCGGATGGCGGCACGCGCTATGCGACCTGCGTGCGCGTCGTGCACCCGGCGCGCATCTCCAATCCAAGCGGCGCGGCCGACAAGGCGACGCTGCGCGGCGGCCTGGAGATCACCGCCGAGGGCGAGGTGGTGGCGGCGCATATCCGCAACCGGCACCCCGGCGACTGGATCGGCGCCGGCGACGGGTCGAGCTGGGAGCGCGTGCCGGCCCGCACCGACTGGGGACGGCCGATCTTCATCCATGGATTCGAGCCGGAGGAGGAGGACCAGGCCCGCGGCGTCACGCCGTTCGCGGCCTTGATGGTGCAGCTGCGGATGCTCGGCAAGCACGCCGATCACGAGCTCGCTGCCGCAGCGGTCAACGCCCTGTTCGCCGCCTTCGTCAAGTCGAACCTGCCGCAGGCCGAGGCGACGGCGCTGGTCAATATCGCCTCATCCACCTTCGCGGACGAGCGGCTGAAGTTCTACGAAAAGAATCCGCCGCGCATCGGCGGCGTGCGCATCCCGGTGCTGCCGATCGGCGACGAGATCGCCATGAACAACGCGCCGCGGCAGAGCGCGGCCTTTCGCGACTTCCAGTCGGCGTTCCTGCAGTCGATCGCCTCGGCGCTCGGGCTCTCCTACGAGCAGCTGGCCATGGACTGGTCTCGCACGAACTATTCCTCGGCGCGGGCCGCCCTGAACGAGGTCTGGCGGGCGATCCGCCGCCTGTTCTCGACCTTCGTCGACCAGGTGGTGGCGCCGATCTATCTCGCGTTCCTCGAGGAGGCTTTCGATCGCGGCTACGTCAGCGTGCCGGCTGGCGCGCCGGCCTTTTGGGACATGCCCGGGGCCTGGACGCAGGCCCGCTGGATCGGGCCGGGCCGCGGCTACGTCGACCCGGTGAAGGAAGCGCAGGCCGCCGGCGTGCGGATCGACGGGGTGCTGTCGACGCTCGAGGCGGAATGCGCCGAGCAGGGTGGCGACTGGGAGGAGGTCATCGACCAGATCGCCTTCGAGAATGAGGTCCTGGCCGAGAAGGGCGTGCAGCGCGTTACCACCAGCACCGCCACCATCATCGCCGCCGAGGCGGCGCAGGGGGCCGACGCTGCCCCGCAGGCCGAGGGAGTGCCGGCATGACCATCCTTCGCCCGGAGATCGCGGCGCGCCTGTTCGACACGCCGCTGATGGTGGATGCCCGCAAGGCGAGCGCCATCGCCGCCGCACTCGGCGGCCGCATCGTCGAGGGTGGCGTCATGGTGCTCGGCGCGGAGGCGATCGAGCACATCGCCTTCTCCGGCGGCCGCCCGTCCGCGGGCCGGGTCGGCGACCGGCTCGGACGAGCCTATGACCGAGAGGGCCTCGCCCCGTTCGACCTGGTCGACGGCGTCGCCGTCATCCCGGTCGAGGGCACGTTGGTGCATAAGGGCGCCTATGTCGGCTCCTATTCGGGCCGCACCTCGTATCAGGGCCTGCAGAGCCAGATCGTCCGGGCGGCGCGCTCGGACGCCGTCAAGGGCGTCGCGTTCGAGGTCGATAGCTTCGGCGGCGAGGTGGCGGGGGCTTTCGAGACGGCGGACATGATCGCCGGCCTATCGAAGCTCAAGCCGACCATCGCCATCCTCACCGACCACGCGCTGTCGGCGGGCTATCTCTTGGCGGCCCCTGCGCGCCAGGTGGTCCTGCCCGAGACCGGGCGGGCCGGGTCGATCGGCGTGATCACGCTCCATGCCGACTATTCCGAGCGGCTCGCCAAGGATGGCGTGCGGGTGACGATCCTCGCCGCCGGCGCGCACAAGGCCGATGGCAATCCCTTCGAGCCGCTGCCCGATGCCGTCGCGGGCAGGATCCGCGCCGAGCTGGAGAGCATGCGCCAGACCTTCGCCGGCGCGGTGGGCCGCTATCGCGGCGCCCGGCTCGACCGGGGCCGCGCCCTGGCGACCGAAGCCCAGGACTATCGCGGGTCCGAGGCGGTTGCCGTAGGCCTCGCCGATGCGGTCGGCCCGGCGAACGATGCCTTCGCGGCCTTCGTCAAGGCCGTCAACCGGGGCTGACCGCCCCATCAGGAGACAGACCATGGAAACCTCCTTGCTTGCGGCGGTCCACGCTGCCGCGAATCCCGAGACTGCGCCCGCCGCGCCCCCGGCCCCCGCCATGGCGTCGGCGCAGGCGATCGAGGCGGCCCGTGCCGAGGGGCATAAGGCTGGCCTCGCCGCCGGGGCCTCGGCCGAGCGGGCCCGTGGCAAGGCCATCCTCGGCAGCGACGCGGCGAAGAGCCGCCGCGAGCTCGCCGAACATCTCGCCTTCGAGACCGAGCTCTCGGTCGAGGCGGCTGCAGCCATCCTCGTCAAGGCGCCCGAGGAGGCCAAGGGGGCGCGCCTCGATGGGCGCGTGCCGAACCCGAACATCGCTCCGGACGCGGCCCCCGCCGCCGACAAGAACAACGATCCGGCCGAGCGCCTGATGGGCGCGCTCGACCGCGTCGCCGGCAAGGCCGCCTGAGGCGGCCTCCCCTCCCACCCTCGCAAACAGGATCACCGCCATGGCGCGCAACCTGGTCGAAACCGCATCCTTCTCGCCGACACACGTGGTGGTCGGCGATCTCAAGGTCTTCGCCGAGCCGGAGACCATCCTGTCCGGGCAGACCCTGCTGCAGTGGACCGTCGTCGGCCGCGTCACCGCCTCGGGCAAGTGGATCAAGTGCGTCGCGTCCGCCAATGACGGCTCGCAGGTGCCGCGCGGCATCACCGTCGATGCGGTCGACGCCTCCGCCGGCGACCTGGTTGGGCCGGTCTACAAGCTCGGCCAGTTCAACCCCGACCTCCTGGCCATGGATGCGAGCTGGACCGCTGCGGCGCTCAAGGCGGCCTTCGCCGGCTCCGGCATCTTCCTGCGCTCGCCGCTGACGCTCTGACCGGGGCGCCGTCCTGGCCTGACCCGTTGCCGCGGCGGTCCGCCGCGGTTCCTTCCACCGACATCGAGAGGATTGCGCCACCATGGCGACGCTCTATGACACCCACACCCTGGCGCGCGTTCTCGAAGCCAAGGTGCAGACCCCGCGGACGTTCCTGCTGGAGAAGTTCTATCCGTCGGTGATGACGTTCGACACCGAGACGGTCGACCTCGACATCATCACCCGTGGGGCCAAGCTGGCGCCCTTCGTTCACGAGGACGCGCCGGGTCGGCCGGTGACCACCGGCGGCTACGTGACCAAGCTGTTCAAGCCTTTGCCGATGAAGATGAACGATGCCGTCAACCCGGCCAAGGCGATGAAGCGCCGGGCGGGCGAGCGCTACGCGGGCGAGGTCACCCCGGCCGACCGCCTCGAGGCGCTGACAGTCGACAAGATTGCCGAGCAGCGCAAGGCCTGGCTGCGCCGCCTGGAGTGGTTCGCGGCCACGATGCTGCGGGATGCGGCGCTCACCATCGCAACCGAGGACCTCGGCGACGCGGTGCTCGACCTCGGTCGCGACGCAGGGTTGAAGGTCACCCTTGCCGGCGCCAACCGATGGGGCCAGGCCGGAGTCAGCCCGGTCGACAACCTCGAGGCATGGCTGACGCTGGTGTTGAGCAAGAGCGGCGTCTTTCCGACCGACGTCGTCTTCGGCACCGAGGCCTGGAAGCTGTTTCGCGTCGATCCCAAGTTCGACAAGTTCCTCGACCGCAATCTGGGGCGGAGCGACACTGTCGAGATCGCCCCGGTCGATGTCTCCATGGGCGCGCTCATGGGCCGCGTCGGCAACACCAACATCTGGGTCTATCAGCAGACTTACGAGGACGATGCCGGCAACGCGCAGAAGTTCATCGACGACTATGACGTGATCCTTGCCTCGCAGGCGATCGAAGGCATCCGGGCCTTCGGAGCGGTGCCGACCGAGAGCACGATCGTGTCGATCGACCTCTACCAGACGGTCTACACCGACAACAACCCGCCGCGGCGCTTCGCCTATACCGAATCGCGCGGCATCGTGGTCATGGGCCGCCCGAACGCCAGCGCACGTTTCAAGGTGCAGTGACGTGACCGCCTTCGACGCGGCCGCCACGGCGGCGGCCGCGCCTCTGCTCGACTGGTACGGCGAGACCTTCTCGGTCACGCCGATGCGTTTCGGCACCGATCCCAACGCGGCGCCGGCGCCCGATACCAGCCGGCAGCCCTTCGATCTGCGCGCGATCTGGGTGGACGATCCCGGCGAGCTGCGCACCCCGAACGCCTACGACTTGCGCTCCCAGCACAGGCCGGGCGTGAGGGTCGGCAAGCCGGCGATCGACATAGCCGATCCGGCGATCGACCTGCGGCGTGGCGACGTGATCCTGCGCCAGGCCGATGGGACGCGCTGGCGGATCGGCACCGGCCACACCGGCGCATATCTCTGGCGCCGCATCCCGATCGAGGCGATCTGATGGGCCTGCACCGCCTCGCGCTGCGCATCGCCACGCTGGAGACGCTCGCGCCGTCGGCTCTGTACGGCGTCGAGGGTGCGCGCTGGCCGACCATCGCCGGCCCGCGAATCTACGACACCCGCATGGACGTGGTCGATCAGCTCGACGAGGTCGAGCCTCGCCCGATCGTCATGCTCTATACCGAGACCGAGCGCGGCGGCGCCTATGGCGACGGCATCGAACCGATCGATCGCACCGTCGACCTCGTCTTCGAGCTGATGCTCGCGCTGCGCGGCACCATGGAAGTGCAGGCACCGGACGGCACGACCGAGACGGTCGGCTCGGCCGACATGGTGGTGACCGACGCGGAGCACGAGGGCCTGCTCGATCTCCTCGAGGGGCAGATCGAGCGGATCTTGCGATACGGGATCGACGCCAAGTTCCGTGTCGTGGCCCGCGAGGTCCGCGACACCCATTCGGTGCCGCTGCGCGTTGCCGAGGGCAAGACCCGCCTGGCGGCGCGCACCGTCACCTGGTCGGTCCACACCGAATCGATCTGGCCGGATGCGGTGTTCGATTACACCGCCTTTCGGCTGCTCTCGCTGCCACGGATGTTGCCGATGTCGCTCAGCATGGGCGCGGAGCAGCATCCGGATCCGATCGGCTTCTTGCCGGAGCCGCTGTCGACGCTCGCCGCCGGCCTGCCGGCCAACAGCCGCAACCTGCAGGTGATCAGGACCATCGCCGGCCTGACGCCCCCGCCCGAGCTGCTGACGCGGCTCGAAGACCCCCTCCTGAAATGGCAGCTGGCCGCCCCGGAGAGCCCATGACCACCGTCACCGTCCGTCCTGCCGTCCCGGACGCGCAAATCCCGATGCCGGACCGGCCGCTGTCGGCTGGCCGCTATGTCCTGCTGCCGGCCGATGGTGCGCCGGTCGATCCCGACGCCATGGACTTCTTTTGGCGCCGGCTGATCGACGATGGCGACGTCGTCGTCGTGCCGGCTCCCGTCCCGGCGCCGGCCGCGCCGTCCCGCCGCGCTGCGAAGGAGTAATCCATGTCCGTCGCCTTCAATTCCATTCCCGGGAGCGGCCTGGTCGCCCCGCTCATGACCATGGAGGTCAACAGCGGCGGCAGTCCCTACGATGGCCGGTCCCGCCTCCTCCTGCTCGGCCACAAGATCTCGGCCGGCAACGGCGCCGACGGCTCGCTCTATCCCGTCGCCTCCCAGCTCGAGGCCAACACCCGCTGGGGCGCCGGCTCGCAGCTCGCGCAGATGTACCGCATCGCCCGGGCCAACGCCCCGACGGCCGAGATCTGGGCAGCTTCGGTCACCGACACCGGCACGGCGCAGACCTGGACCCTGACCGTCGGCGCCCTGCCGGGCAAGGCCGGCGTCGGCATCATCGAGATCGCCGGCGAGCGGCTGCAGGTGACGATCGGCGCGTCGGACACCGCGGCCATCGTGGCGACGTCCCTGGCGGCCGCGATCAACGCCTATGTCGACCTCAACACCGGCGCAATGCTGCCGGTGACCGCCGCGGCGGCGACCAATGTCGTCACTGTCACCGCGCGCCATCTCGGCGCCCTGTTCGGCGAGCTCGACTTCTGGACGGGGACCAGCGCCGCCTCGAACATATTCGGCGGCGGCGTGCTCACCATCGCCACGAGCACGGCCGGCGCCGGCACGCCTTCGGTCAGCGCCGTTCTCGCCGCCATGGGCGACGAGGAGTACGACCTTATCGTCAACCCCTGGAGCGACAGCGCCAACCTGGCGGCGATCCAGACTGCCCTGGACGACGTGTCCGGCCGGTGGGCCTTCAACCGGCAGATCTACGGCCACATGCTCTATCCCTTCGTCGGCACCTTCTCGGCGCAGACGACGCATGGCCTGGCCCGCAACGACCGCCACAGCACCGCCCTGGCAGTGCTGCCAAGCCCCACGCCGTCCTGGCTGTGGGCGGCCGGCTTCGCCGCGCGGGTGTTCCCGTGGCTGTCGGACGGCGTGACCGGCGGCGTGAGCCGCAACCAGACCGGCCTGGCGGTCAGCGGCGTGAAGCCGCCGCGCGGTTCCAGCCAGCGCTGGAACTACGCGGCCCGCAACACGCTCAACGGCTCCGGCATGTCGACCTGGACGGCGGACAAGGCCGGCACGGTCAAGGTCGACAAGCTGGTCACCACCTACCAGCTCGGCCCGCTGGGCCAGCCCGATGCGACGTTCCGGGACATCCAGGCGATGTTCCAGCTCACCTACGGGCTGCGCTACCTGCGCATCGAGATGGCCAACGAGCACGGCCAGAAGGCGATCGCCAACGACAATCCCGGCGCCCTGCAGGCGATCTCCACCCCGAAGGAGATCAAGGCGACGCTCGTGCATGCCCACCTGCAGCTCTGCCGGCAGGGCGTGTTCGAGAACAACCAGCGCTTCGCCGAGAGCATCATCGTCGAGCGCAATGCGGGGAACGCCAACCGGGTGGATTTCTTCTTGCCGCTCGACCGGGTTAACCCGCTCGACATCCTCGCCGCCAACGCCACGCTGTACAGCCAGTACGCGGCCTGACACCACAACCTGAGAGGAGGCCGCCATGCCGGCGCAGAAATTCGGTGGGGAGATGCGCATCCGCCTCTCCACCGGCGAGCTGATCGTGACTCGTGGCACGGTCAATGTCGACCCGAGCAACATCAAGACGGAAGCCGCCGCCAACGATGACGGCTCGGTCTACCGCACCATCGAATCCAAGCCCTACGGGGCCGAGGTGAATTTCGAGGACAGGGGGCTCGACCTGCGCGCCTTGATGCTCGCCGACGTCGACGTCACTCTGACCGAGGAGAACACCGGCGTGCAGCACCTGTGGACCGACGGCGGCTTCCACGGTGACCCGAAGATCAACCGGCGGAACGGCGAGGTCACCGGCCTGTCGATCTTCTCGGCCAGCTACCGGAGGATCGGCCCGTGACGGAGCGCTTCGAGCGCCGGGGCGACGGCAGCCGGTTCGTGCCGCTGGCCCTTCCTATCGACGGGCACAAGGGCAAGGTCACGGCCGTGGTGCTTCGCATGCCGACCTGGCCCGACTATCAGGCGATCGGGGACATCCAGATCCCGGCCCGCCAGGGCGAGAGCGTCACCCTGATCGACGACGTCGAGGCGATCGGTCGCTACGCCGAGCGCCTCGTCGTCGGCGAGGCCGCCGATTTCCTGCCGCAGCTGAAGCTGCCGGACGTGCTGGCCGTGCACGAGGCCATCAAGGATTTTTTTCAGCAGGCGAGGTCAGGGGACCGGCCCTCGACCTCGTCTTCGGCCTCGGCTGGCGCCCCGCCGACCTCCGGGACCTGACCTTCGCCGATCTGCGCTGGTGGCACGCCGCGGCGCTCGACCACCTCACCTCCGAAGAGGATTGACGCTCCATGGTCAAGACCCTGGAAGCCCGGGCCGTCATCACGGCCGCGGATCGGAGCGGCGCGGCCTTTGCCCGGGTCGCGGGGAAGCTCGACCAGATCAAGGGCAAGCTCGCCGCTCTCGGCAAGGTCGACCGTACCCTCGGCAGGGTGGGCGGCGAGGTGTGGTCAACCATGGCCCGCTACGCCACGATCGGCGCGACGATCGAAGGCGTGCGGGAATCCGCCAAGCGCTACATGGAACTGGAAAAAACCATGATGGAGCTCGGCATCACGGCTGGGGCAACCGACAAGGAAATTGCGGCAGCCACCGAAACGCTCAGCCGCCAAGCGCCCCGGCTCGGCGCGACCGGTCAGCAGCTCGGCGAGGTCACGCAGAACCTGGTCGCGGCGGGCATGGCATTCGACACAGCCATCGCGGCGACGCCGGCGGTGATCAAGGCGGCGACCGCGACGCAGACCGACTTCCTCGATTCGGCGAAGGCCGGCAATGCCGTGATGCAGAACCTCGGGATTCGCATCGACCAGCTCGCGGAGGCCTATGACCGCATGGCGGCCGCCGGGAATATCGGTGCGTTCGAGATGAAGGACATGGCCCGTGAGATGCCTGAGGTCGCCGCCGCGGCGCAGCGATTGGGCTTCAAGGGCACGCAGGATCTGGGGCGCCTGGTGGCGATGCTCGAGGTCGTGAAGACGACGACGGGAACGGGATCGGAGGCCGCGACGAACCTGAAGCAGGCGTTCGGCAAGCTCCTGGCTCCGCAGACGATCAAGGCCTTCAAGAGCGTCAAGATCGACCTGAAGGCCTTGATGGAGACTGCCCAGAAGCGCGGCGCGAACGCCTTCGAGGTCGTGATCGAGAAATTGCATGACGTCACCAAAGGTATGTCGGACATCAAGAAGCAAGCTCTCATCGGAAGCTTGTTCCGTGAGGAAGAATCGCGCGCCGCCATTCTCGCCCTTATGAACAATTGGGACGATTACAAAGCGAAGTTGCGCGAAGTCGACCAGTCGCAAGGAACTGTTGCACGCGGCCTTTCGCGCGCGATGAGCACGACGTCCGGCAAATGGGATCAGGCGACGGCGGCTGTTGATCGCGTGATGACGATCATCGGCGGCAAGCTCGCTCCGACGATCAAGAACATCGCCGAAGACGTCCTGAACATAGCGGAGAGTTTCGACAAGGTCGGCGCAGCGATCGACCGCAATACGCCTTCGGCCAAGAGCCTTCTCATGAAAATGGGCCTGTCGTCGTCGCAGGCCGAATGGATGCTCAAGATGATCGGTCCAGCGACCGGCTATGGCGATATCAACAAGGAACGGGCTGCGCAGGCGATGCCGCGGCTCCCGGGCGAGACTTTCACCGAGACGGAGGCCAGGCGTCGCGGCATGCCGTCCATGGCCTCCGAATGGCTCGACACGACCGCACGTTTCGTTGACGAGACCAAGAGATTGTCGGCGCGAATGTTCCCCGCGCCTTCGAGCACACCACAGGCTGGCCAAGGGGCGGCTGGCGGTGGCGGAGGTGGCGGATGGGACAGTATGCCTCTTGTTGGCGGCCGCCGCTCTGCGCTCGATGCCGAGATCGACCGGCTCGACCGTAAGATCGCTCAATACAAGGCTCTGGCCGACAAGGCAGAGGTCGAAGCGCAGGCGGGCAATGTGCTGCAGCGGTCCGTTGCTGGCCTGCGCGGGCTCGACTATCGGCGCGTGCAGCAGCAGTTCGAGGATCAGCGTCGTGGCTTCGCGGTCGATCGCGCGGCCCTCAGCCCGCAGGCACCGCGCGACAGGCTGGGATCTGCGGCGCCGACGCCGGTCGACGTGACGGGCAAGGTCACCCTCGACCCCACCTCCAAGGCGCTGGTCGAAGTGCGCGTCAAGGTCGAGGGGCCAGCGCAGGTCACCGGCATGTCGGCGACCGGCAGCGGCAATATCCAGCCCAAGGTCGGGATCTCCATGGCCGGCTCCCGGCCGGGCGGCCGCGTCGGGCCGATGTGATGCGCGACTATCAGGCGACGCTGCGCCCGGCCTCCTATCGCGGGGTCCGGTTCTATGTCGAGAACGAGGGGCAGGCCGGTGGTCGCCGCCTGCAGGTGCACGAGTTTCCGGGCCGGGACGCTCCCGTCGTCGAGGATCTCGGCCGCAAGGCCGGCCGTTTCACGGTTCGCGCCTACGTCGCCAGCGACGATTTCGAGGGCGAGATCGAGGCGCTGTTCTCGGCTTGCAACCAGATGGGGCCCGGTGCGCTGGTGCTGCCGGCGCTCGGCGCGCTGACCGTTCATTGCCTCGACATCTCGACCACGGCCGAGCGGGGGCGCCGCGGCTATGCCTCGTTCGACCTCGCCTTCGTCGAGGAGGGTGCCGGCTCAGCTCCCTATGCGCTCGGCCTCGGCGGTCGCCTGGCGGTCGGCCTGGCCGACGGCATCGCCGGCATCGTCGGGCCGGCGCTGGATGCGGTCATGGGCATCGTCGGGCCGGCGCTCGACGTGGCCGGCTGGGTCGAGGAGGCGTCGCGCCTCACCATGATCGACGCCCTCGCTGGCATCGACGTGGCGCGGCTCGCCGCCGGCCTGCCGGCGGATCTCTCGGCCTCGGTCTCCGCCGCGCTCGGCGATGCCGTCGATGGGCTTGGCAGCGTCGCCGGCATGGTCGGCTTCGGCGCGACCGCCGCCGGCGCCATCCGGCTGTTCGCCGGCGACGAGGCCTCCGACCTGACGCTCTCCGCCCTCGAGGCGCTGGCCGAGCCCGCGGCGGCGACGGTGCTGCCGGCCCGCGCGACGCGGTCGCGCCAGACGGAGGCCCGGCAGGCGGACGCGATCCGGGCGGCCGTGTCGGTGGCGGCCTATGCCGAAGCCTGCGCCGGCGCAGCGGCGCGCACCTATGCCTCGCGTCGCGAGGCGGTGGCATGGCGCACCCGCTATGCCGAGCTCGGCGGCCGTGTCGTCGAGGCCGTGGCCGCCGCCCTGGACGAGGACAGCTACGCGGCGGCCAACCAGGTGCGCGGCACCCTGGCGCAGCATTTGTCGCGGACGGTCGCAACCCTGGCGCCGATCGTGCGCGTGACGGCGAACGAATCTCTGCCGGCGACCGTGTGGGCCTGGCAGCTCTACCGCGATCCCGCGCGGGCCGCCGAGCTTGCCGCCTTCAACGATGTCCCGCATGCGGCGTTCATGCCGACCGTCTTCGAGGCGCCGTCGCGATGATGCGCGAGATCGTCACGGTGACGGCCGGCGGCTCCGAGCTGTCCGGCTGGAAATCCGTGTCGGCCGAGTTCGGGGCGAGCCAGGCGGCGAGGAGCTTTTCGCTCGCCGTCACCGAGCAGCAGGGCGCATTCGGCGACGTCTGGCGCCTCGCCCCGGGCACCGAGGTGACCATCCTCGCCACCGGCGATCCGCTGCTGGCCGGCTATGTCGACTGCTACAAGCCGGCGATCGACAAGGATGCGCACGAGGTCACCGTGACCGGCCGGTCCAAGGGCGCGGACGCCGTCGACTGCTCAGCGACCCACAAGACCGGACGCTGGGAGAAAAAGACGCTCCTGGAGATCGCGAAGGAGCTCGATCCAGGCGGCGTCGGCTTCATCTCGCAGGAGAAGCTGCGGCAGCTCGACAAGCACCAGTTGATCCCCGGCGAGACGGTGTTCGAAAGCCTGGAGCGGCGCTGCCGGCACGAAGGCCTCCTGATGATCGGCAAGGCGGACGGGTCGATCTCGTTCGAGAAGGCGGGAAAGAAGCGGGCCGCCGGCGCGCTGATCCAGGGCTACAACATCCTGCGCGCCACGGCGACGCTCGACCATTCGGGCCGGCATTCCAAGGCGATCGCCCGCGGCCAGCGGGCGCACGGCCATGGCGCGAAGGCGCTGCGGGTCGAGAAGCAGAGCCAGGATGGCGGCATCAAGCGCAACCGGCCCTTGGTCGTGCTGCACGAGGGCGAGGCGGACGACGATGCGGCGCAGGCCCGGGCGGAGTGGGAGGTCAAGCGCCGGATCGGCTGGTCGACCACGGCCGAGATCGCGGTGCAGGGCTGGCGGGACGAGGACGGCGTGCTCTGGGAGGGCAACACCCTGATCTATGTCGAGAGCCCGGCGCTCAAGATCGATCAGGATATGCTGATCAACGCCGTCCGCCTGGAGCAGTCCGACAACGGCACCATCGCGACGCTGTCGCTGGTCGACCCGCGTGCGCTCGGCGGCTCGTCGCCGGGCGGCAAATCATCGGGCGCGTGGAGCGCGCCCTAGTCCAACTGCAACGTCGGAGACTGCCATGAGCCAATCGCTGGGCGAAGCTTTGCCGAAGGAAATGGCCCGGGTGCGGGACGATCTCCTGCCGCTCTACGACGCCATCCCGACCGGCATCTTTGCCGCGACCCTGATGCGGCGGGACCTCGACCGTGCCGCCCATGCCCTAGCGGAAGGCGACGTCGTCGAGATGATGCGCGTCTACGAGGATCTGAAGGGCTACAAGGAGTGACCAGCTCGTCCCTGATCCGGGCCGAGCTGTCGGACACCGACGACAGCGGCGAGTTCCAGACCGGCAAGGCGCTCGGCCTCGCCGGAGAGGAGCTCGATGCGGTGCTGCGCATGCAGCCGCACGGCTTCTCGTCCCATCCGCCCAAGGGCTCGGTGGCGATGCTGCTGTCCCTCGGCGCATCGCGCGAGCGGGCCGTGCTGCTCGGCGCCGAGCATCCCGACCATCGGCCGCGCGGCCTGCCGGCCGGCGCCACCGCGCTCTATGACGCCTCCGGCAACATCATCAAGCTGGTCGGCGGCGGCGGCATCGAGACCAGCGCCGCCGGCAGGCCCTATATGCTCAAGGTCGGGACCCTGACGATCGAAGCCGACAGCGTCGTCATCAAGTCCTCGGATATCAACCTCGGCGGCACCGGCGGGAAGCCGGTCGCGGTCGAGGGCACGGTCTGCTCGGACGGCGCCACCCTGGTCGGCAATTTCGCCACGACGGTCAAGGCGGTCTGATGGCGACCTATGCGATCGTCGACGACGGCCTGACCGGGCCGTGGGACACGGTGCTCGGCGACGTCGCCAGCGACTGGGAGGCGGCCGACCCGGGCCTGGAGCCGGGCAACGGCGGCGGCCTGGCGGCGCGGCGCTCCCTCGAGACCGCCGTCATCCTGTGCCTGATGAGCGACCGTTACGCCACTGTCGAGGACGGGCGGGCCGACGAGGACGATCCCCGCGGCTGGGCGGGCGACGGCTTCGACGTCCGCGCCGACCTCGGCGAGGCCGAGCTCGGCTCGCATCTCTGGCTCCTGCGCCGGCAGGCGCTCACCGCCGAGACGGCCCGGCGGGCCGAGGACATGGCCCATGTCGCGCTGCGGCCGCTGATCGCGCAAGGGGCCTTCGCGCGCATCGACGCGGTGGCGACGCCAGATCCGGAGCAGGCACAGCTGCTGCTGGCGATCGCCGGCTACGGCGATGCCGGAGACCAGCTCTATGACCGCAAGTTCGCTCTGCTGTGGGCAAAAGAGGGGCCGCGCTGATGCCGTTCTCGATCCCGAGCCTGCCGAGCCTCGGCGACAAGGTGCGCCAGGCTTTCCGGGCAGAAATGCCCAACTTCGACGCCTATCTCTGGCCGAATAACGTCGCTGTCACGGCCAAGGTGCTGGCCCTCACGCTCTACGATCATTTCCTGCGGCTCGACTGGATCCGGCGCCAGATCTTCGCCGCCACGGCCGAGAGCGAGTACCTCGACCGCCACGCCGCCGAGTATGGCCTCGCCAGGAAGGGCAGCAGCTTCGCCGAGGGCTATGCGACCTGGGCCGGCACCGTCGGCGTCAAGGTCGCCTCGGGCACCTTGATCACCCGGTCCGACGGTGTGCAGTACCGCACGGTCGGCGCCGCCGTCGTCGGCGCCGGGGGCACGGCGCGGCTGCGCCTGCGCGCGACCGGCACCGGGCCCGGCGCCAACACCATGGCCGGCGCGCCCCTGGCCCTCGGCGAGGCGCTGGCCGGCCTCGCCGCGAACGGCGTCGTGGCGTCGGACGGTATCGGCGGCGGCGACGAAGTCGAAAAGGACGAGCGGCTGCGCGAACGCGTGCTCTACCGCAAGCGCCACACGCCCATGGGCGGTGCACCGTCCGACTATGTCATCTGGGCCGGTGAGGCGGCCGGCGTGACGCGGGTGTACGTGGAGCGGCTGGCCTACGGGCTCGGCACGGTCGGCGTCTGGATCCTGATGGACGACCTCTATGCCGACGGTGTGCCGACGACGGCGGACATACAGCGCGTGAGCAACTGGATCGCGCCGTTCGCGCCGGCGACTGCGATCGTCTGCGTCCGTGCGCCGACACCGGTGCCGGTGCCGATCAAGATCCGCGGGCTCGAGCCGGCCACCTCGGACGTCCGGGATGCGGTGCGCGACGAGATCGCCGATGCCTTCCGGCGCCGCGGCGAGGTCGGCCAGTCGGCAGCGCCGTTCCGGTTCTCGCGCTCCTGGATCGGCGAGGCCATCTCGGCCGCGACGGGCGAGCGCCGGCACGAGCTGGTGGAGCCCGCCGCCGACATCATGCTGTCGCGCGGCGAGCTCGCGATACCGGGGACGATCCAGTTCCTATGAGCTGCCCGACCGTCGACGAGCTCGCCGCGCAGGTCGAGGCGCAGGCACCGCGCGGCGTCGCCTGGGGCACGGACGGGGCCGAGGCACCGGCCACCTCGCCGCGGCGCGGGGTCTGGCGCGCCATCGCCCGGGCGCTGTTCCTCCTCAACGAGCGCATCTGCGCGCTCGGCGAGGAGATATTCTGCGCCACGGCGTCGGAGACGGTCGATTCCTGGCTCGCCGAATACGGCTTGCCGGACGCCTGCGATCCCTCCGGCGGCGACCTCTGTGCCAAGGTCGCGCTGGTCGGCGGTGCGCGCATCGCCGACCTCGAGGAGGTGGCGGCGCGCTATGGCTACGACCTGGCGATCTACGACCCGGCGCCGCGGGTGCGGATCCGGGATGACGGGTACTACACGCCGGGCCTGATGCCCGGGGTCGAGTTCGACCTGCCGCTCGACCTGCCCGGTGGTGCCAGCGAGGGCGCCGCCCTGGCCGGCGCGGCGCAGGCGGGCTGCGCCTTCGTCGGCACGGTCGAGGGCTGCGCCGGCGACCGTCAGGTCATGGCGGCGCGGCTGCAGCCGGTGATCCCCTGGGCCTACACGATCCGCTGCACCATGTCGGCCGCGACCTCCGCGGCGCTGGGCAACAAGCCGCCGACCTCGGCCGGATGCGCCATGGCCGGCTGCAGCCGGGCCGGCTACCGGCCGGATTTCTCCGCGCTCGACTGCATCCTCGCCGGCGTGGCGCCGGCGCATGTCCGCATCGTCTTCGAGATCATCTGAGAGGCTGCCATGTCCGCCGTCATCCTCGGCCCGCAGGGGCCGAATTTCACCACCTTGCGTCCGGCGACCGATCCAGTCGCCTCCGGCGCGCTGCAGACCTGGTTCCAGCCCTGCAGCGCGCCGGGCACGACCGACGGCACCGAGATCACCGCGAGCTGGCTCAATGGAATCACCGCACAGCTGCGCACCGTGATCATCGACGCCGCTACCGATGCGGAAGGCGAGCCCGACGACATGCTGAAGAACGCCATCCTGGCCATGGTCGACGCCGGTGGCGGCTCGGGCTTTGCGGCCGAACAGCTCACCACGATCTGAGGGGCCGCCATGACCGTCTTCAACGCGAACACCTTCCAGCTGTTGGTCCGTAAGGCCGCCGGCGGCTATGGCTATCTCTTCGGCGTCGACGTCGTCGCCAAGGTCCTCGCCGCGAGCAATCTGCTCGACGTGTCGGTGGCGAGCACTGCGCCGGGGGATACGACCAAGCTCTGGTTTCAGCCGGACAGCGTCACGCCGGCGGCCGGCGCCTACAAGATCTATGACGCCATTTCGGCGAGCTGGGTCCCCCTGACATTCGTCCGGTTCGCCGCCTGGCTCGTCGGCCGCGGCGGCGTCACGCCGGCACCGACCGGCAGCGTGCAGGCCTATGCGGGCGCCGCTGCGCCGGCCGGCTGGCTGCTGTGCAACGGCGCGGCCGTCAACCGCACCACCTATGCGGCGCTCTACGCCATCACCGGCGACACGTTCGGGCCCGGCAACGGCACCACGACGTTCAACCTGCCGGACCTGCGCGGCGAGTTCATCCGCGGCACCGATACGATGGGCACCGCGCGCGGCGTCGACGCCGGCCGGGCGCTGGGCAGTCAGCAGGCTGGCATGGTCGGCCCGCACGGCCATCCCATGAGGATATGCTCGCCGCCGATGCCCGGCGGGTCCAACGGGGTCGGCGGTTTTTTGATCCACGAATCCATCAACGCCAATTACCCCGCCAACGACGGGCCGCCGAGCGATCCGGCCGGCAACCAGCTCGGCATCAACCTCGGCACCGAGACACGGCCGCGTAACGTCGCCCTGGCCTACATCATCAAGACCTGAGCCCATGACCGCATTCTCTCCGGCCCTCGGGCGCACCGCAGCGGTCCGCCCGGACACGCCCTCGACCGCAGGCCAGGACACGCGCTTCTTCCTGGACGAGACCGCGCCCGGCGATGGCGACGGCACGATCGTCAGCGCACCATGGTTCAACGCCGTCTCGGCGGCGCTGCGCCAGCTCGCCGCCGCCGGCGGGGCCGAGCTCGACGACGCCAACGAAAACCTGCTGGTCGAAGGCGTGCTCGGTATCGTCCGTAGCCTGCTCGCCGCCGCGCCCTGGACGGGCGACGCCGTGGCGAGGGGCAGCCTCGTGACCTTTGGCGGCGGCCTCTGGTACGCTCTGCGCGACGTGGCGGCCGGCCTCGCGCCGTCCCGCGACGCGCCGTCGGACTGGCAGCTGCTGGTCGAGGGCGTGGCGCCGGCGACCGCGACCGGCGCCCGGATCGTGGTCAAGACCACCGCCGTCACGGATGCCGACGAGGCGGTGTTTCATTTCGCCGCCGGCCACGGCGTCACGGTCGGCATGCTGTGCGAGCAGCCTGGCGCCCTCGTGCCCGTCACGGAGGTGACGGCGACGACGGTGCGGATCGCGACGGCGTTGACCACGAAGATCGGCGCCGGCAAGCCTGTGGCCTTCATCGGCGCGGCCGGGATGGGCGTGGTCAAGCCCGACCAGGTCTCGACCATGGTCACGGCCGGCGGCGCGCTGCGCGCCCTGGGCTTCGACGCGACGTTCCGCGGCAAGGATGCGTCGATCGTCAGCCGATCGGGCGTGCGACCCCACAAGAAGGCCCGCGGCGCGCGCGTGCCGTCGAGCACCGGTATCGGCGGCAATCCCGACGATCCCATGCACGTCGGCTACGATACGACCTTCGATCAGCCCGTCGTCTACGGCAAGCCCAACACCCGGCCGCGCTCGCTCTACGACTTGCTGCGCGACATGGGCGCCAATGCCGAGGGCTATCGCAGCCGCAAGACCCCGTTCGCCAACCGGCCCGACCTGATCAGCCTCCTTAAGGCCAACGATCTCGTCGTGCTGTCGCGGCCGCGCTACTATGTCGACGGCACCATCCCGGCCGGCCTGCTCACGGGCAAGACCATTCTGGTGGTGACGCCGTCGGGCAAGAGCGCCATCGTGCAGACCGGGCCGACGTCGACGACGCTCGACCTCACCGGGGCGACCGACCTCACCATCATCGGCCAGCTCAAGATCAGCTATCGCGACTGGTCGGCCGCGGCCACGCCGGCGGTCAAGGTCGGCACCGGCGCCAAGCGGATCGACATCGATCAGCTGGTGATCGAGCGGGCCGGCATCGGCCTGCAGGTCACCGGCGCGCTGGAGCGCATCGGGATCGGCACGCTCTCCCTCGGTGACTGCGCCTCGATCGGGCTCGACGTGGTCGGCGACAAGGTCGGCGGCAACCCGGCGCAGGACATCCGGATCGGCCGCATCAACTATCGCGGCACGGCGACGGAGGGCCTGCGGACCTCGAAGGACGTGGCGACCGCCGCCGCGACGGCGACGATCGCGCTGAAGAACACCACCGGCGTCTACGCCAACATGAAGGCCTACGGCCTCAACATCCTGGACGGCACCACGGTGCTGTCGGTCAACGCGGGCGCCGCGACGGTGACGCTGTCGGCGGCGCCGACGGCGGCCATCCCCGCCGACACGACGCTCACTTTCGGGCTGCAGCTCGGCTGCACCGTGATCCGCCTCGAGGACTATTCCTCCGACATCTCGATCGGCTCGGCCCGCATCATCGGCGGCGGCCGGGCGCTGCAGACCCTCTCGGCCGGCGTCGGCGGTCCGCAGCAGCCGGCCCGGCTGCGTATCCGCGACCTCATCGCCAGCGGCCAGACGCTGGAATGCATCCGCCTCGAGGACGGCTCGGACGTCGAGATCGTCGACTTCAAGCTGTCCGGCGGCGCCGGCCGGGCGATCTACGCCACGACCGGCTATCTCGGCCGGCTGCGCCTGCGCGGCGGCGTCATCACCGGCTTTGCCGACGCCGCGGTGAAATGGTCGGCGACCTCGGCGCTAGACAGCGTGCTCGACGACATCACGTATTGGGGCAACTGCATTACCGGCAGCGACAAGAACGCTATCCAGATCGACGCCGGCGCCGACAACCTGACGATCCGCGGCGGCATCGCCGGGCGCTCGCCCGATTGGGTCGCCGCCAGCGGCACGGGGACCTTCGCCGACAATCCGGCCGACGGCCAGGCCCTGGCGATCGACGGCGTCGCGCTGGTGTTCAAGGCCTCGGCGAGCTCGCGCCTGCACGTCCAGATCGCCACGACGCTCGCCGGCACGCTCGCCAACCTGATGGCGATGCTCGACCAGGTGCCGCGCTGGCGTCTGCGGCAGAACAGCTATGCGCTGGCCGGCACGGTGCTGACCATCACGCGCAAGGTCACGGGCACCGCCGGCAACGCGGTGACGCTGTCCACCACCACGACGGCCGCGCTTTCCGGCGCGACGCTTGCGGGCGGCGTCGGCACCCCGACCGAGACGGGCTCCATTCACCTCAGCGGTGCCGCGCACCGCAACATCCGCATCGAGGGCCATGACGTCCAGACCCTGCCGATCGTCAACGACACCACCACCATGGGTGTCGACATCGTGCGGTGCCCCGGCTATCTCGCGCCGGACCGGCCGTCCCTGCCGGTGGCGGTGCGCGGCGCCGTCGCCAATGGTGCCTATTCCATCGGGCGCTTCATGGCCGGCCGCTTCGCGATCCTCGGCGTCAGCCTTGGCCTCTCCGCCGGCTCGTGCAACGTCGACATCCTGCTCGACGGCGAGGCGATCACCACGGCCTCGATCGCCGCCTCGGCCGCCCGGGGTGTGCGCCGGGCCTCGGTGGTTGACCCGTCCGCGGGATATACCGTCGGGCAGGGCATGAACGTCGTCGGCGGGACCCGCACCGTGGCGGCGAACCTCAAGGCGGTGGCGGTGGGGCCCGCCGGCGAGCTGCTGACGCTCGGCGTCAACACGCCCGGCCTCTACACCGCCCTGCCCGCCAACCCTGCCGCCGTGGCCGTCGGCGCCGCGACCGTGATGCTGGAATGGGCCACTGGCGCGGATACCCTGTTCTCGATCCCCTACTTCATCGACGCGAGCCGCGGCGGCATCGACGTCAGCCTGCAGGTCTCCGGCGCTTCCGGCGCGGCCGACCTGACGGGCGCCCTTCTCATCGCCGACCTGGGGCTCTGACATGGCCGACAACAGCTATGATCTTGTCGTGGTGGGCGGCGACCCGTCCGGTTGCGAGGCGGCCTACACGGCGCGGCGGAAGGGCCTGTCGGTCGCTCAGATCCTCCAGACGCAGCACATCGGCGGCATGCAGGGCGGCTCGCTCGGCGCGACCGACGTCGCCGGACCGTCCTCGGTCGGTGGAAACGTGCTCGAATTCTACCAGCGCATCGGCGAGTGGTACGGCACGACGCGCTATTTCCACTTCGGCCCGAACGTCGCCGAGCTGATCTATGTGCGGATGGCTAACGAGGCTGGTGTCGTCATCTATCGCGGTCTGCAGGTCGTGAAGGTGGTGGCGACGCCGGACCAGCTGCAGAAGATCGTCTGCTATCCCATCATCAAGGGCGTGGTCGACCTGCGCTCGCCGACCGTTTTCACCGCCAAGGCCTTCATCTGCGCGTCCTATCAGATGTGGCTCGGCAAGGCAGCCGGGCTGCCCTACCGGGTCGGTCGCGAGGCGGCGAGCGCGGCGGAGCCGCAGGCGGGCTTTGCGCCGAACCCGATCGTCACCAGCGTGCCGGCGCGGCTGTCGAACGGCCAGCTGCGCGCCGACGTCATGGCCAATCCCGGCCTCTCGCCCGGGGTGGCCAATCCTTACGTCCAGTGCGGCGCCTTCCGGCTGATGGCGTCGGACCATCCCGACAACATGCGGTCGTGGGCGTCGGTCGACAAGCTGCTCGACCCGACGCTGCCCTGGGGTGTCTACGATCCGGAGGCCTACAAGCCGCTGGCGCAGACCATCGGCCGGGGCCGCCGCAACTATGGCGGCGTCGAGGCCGGCAAAGGCAGCCTCAACGACGATTCCTTCGTGCTCGACGCCGACGGGGTGCCGCTGCATTGCAAGCTGCCCACGGCCTCGCCGGCCGAGGAATACCGGATCATCCAGACGATCAAGAACTATCAGATCGGCCGCTACAAGTTCGACGCGACCGATCCCAGCATGGCCGGCACGGCGGTGCAGGACAGCCTGACCGGCATCGGCCTGCCGAAGGACGAGTTCATCGGTGAATTCGGATGGTCCTGGCAGTTCTACATGCGCGAGGGGCCGCGCCTCGAGGCCAGGTACATGATGACCATGGCCGACGTCTCCGGCCTGGCCAGCAACCCGCCGGGCAACCTGCGCAAAGCGAAGGCGGCGTGGTGGGGGCGCTACCCCATGGACAAGCATTTCGCCACGCAATACGAGGGCTCGACCGGCATGGTGGTGCGCGAGGGCGGCCTCGGCACGCCCTACAACAAGACCGCCCCCTATCAGGCGGACATCCGCATTTTCCAGCCCAAGACCGGCCCGAAGAACATCCTGGTCGCCGGCGCGCCGGGCTGGACCAGCAACGCCTGGGGCGCCGGCCGAACCGAGCCGGAGCTCCAGAAGGGCGGAGTGGTCTGCGGCATGTGGGCCGCGCTCATGGTCCTGATGGGCCTCACCGATCTCGATGCCGTCCCCTATGAGACGCTGCGGGCCGAGCTGCTGGCGATCGGGCACCGGATCGACCCGGACGCCAGCATCGTCAACATCAAGACCGACTATCCCGCCATCGTCGCGGCCGGCGCCGGCTACCTGGTCGGCGACGTCGTCAACGGCATCGGCGGCGCGGCGACGCGTCCGTTCGCGCTGACCGTGACGGAGGTCGACGACGTCGGCGGCATTACCGGAATCGAGGTGACGGACACGGGCGTCTACACCAACGTCCCCGCCAACCCGATCGCCCTGACGGGCGGGACGGGTGGCGGGGCATCGGTCAAGGCGAGCTGGGTCACCGCGATCGACGACGAGACGCTGCCGGGCGACGGGGGCGACGACGGCAGCGGTGCCGGCGGCGAAGACCTGCTCGCGGCCTGACGATCAGGCCGCCTCGAAGCGGATATCGAGGCGGCCGCCGAGGGCGCGCGCCGCCTCCTCGAGTTGGTCCAATTTGGTGCCATAGCGAGGATTGAGGATGCGGCGCACCTCGACCTCGTTTCGGTTCATGCGTCGCGCCAGCTCGGCCTTGCGGATACCGGACCGGCGCCAGGCCTGGTAGACGGCCAGCTTGGCCGCCAGCTGCGCCGGCAGGCCGATCAGGATCTCGCCCTCCAGCGGATCAGAAGGCTCGGCGATGTCAAGCTCGTTCTCGATCGCGTGCTCGACAACGGCTTGGACGGCGTCGGCTGCCATCTCGCGGGCAGCCTCTTCCGAGGGGCCGGAGGTGACGACGGGTGGCAGGTCGCGGACGGTTACGACGTAGTCCGGACCCTCGCGGGCGATTGCTACGGGGTAGAGATAATGGGCCATTGATCAAATTCAGCTCTGTCGGGGCTCGGTGTCGGTGTCAGATGTCAGCGTCAGATGTCAGCGTCAGATGTCAGGGTTCGATGTCGGATCAGATCTGGTCGGGCAAATGAATGAGATCGTGTCGAATTACCCCCGCCTAGAGATCGGCGGGGGAGATGTTGAGTTGTTTTAGGCATCGCCGCATCGATCCTTCGTCTAGATCATACTGGACCGTGGTCCAGAAATCTCCGACTGTCACGATGTAGTGCGAACCTTTGCCTTTCCGGGTGTTCAGAGAGAAGAAGATCTTTTTCTTTCTCGCGTGGCGCCGGAGGCTGGCAATAAACTGGTCTCTATTCATTCTCCCGTCTCGGTTTCGATGATGAGAGTATCGAACGTTTTCGTTCGGGCGTCAAGGGAATTCGAACGAAAACGTTCTGCATTTTACCCCGCCGTCGGCGGGCTCTTTTGTGCGCGGAGGTCTGCATGAGCGACGTGTTGGTCGGGAACATCGGCGCCGATCCGCCGGGTGTGTTCCGTCGGCTGAAGGACATGGGGGATGGCACGTGGGCCGAGCGCGTGGCGGTGGAATCGGCGGCGCCCGGGGGAAACAAGCTTGCGGCCGGCATCGACCGCTCGGGCAGCATCACGGCCGGCGGCTCGGCGCAGCAGCTCGCTGCCGGCAATCCGGATCGCAAGGGCCTCAAGGGGCAGAACATCTCCGCCGGCGACTTGTGGATCAAGGAGACCGACGTCACCGGGCTTCCCACGGCCGCGATCGGCGGCGCCGGATCCTTTCAGGTCCAGCCCGGCGCCCCTTTCAAGGTCGACACGAACCAGGCCGTTTCGGTCGTTGGCGCGACGACCGGTCAGAAGTGGACGGCGACGGAGATCTGACATGGAGATCGGTCCCGTCCCGCCCATCATCGGCTCGTTCGTGCCGGTCTTCACGCTCGGCACGCCGGGAGATCTGTCGGTCGCTTATACCGCGCAGGTCGGCAAGTACATCCAGATCGGCAAGCTGATCCGCTACAATCTCACCGTCAATTTCACCCCGACCTGGTCAAGCGGTGCTGCTGGGAACCTCATCTTTCGAGGCCTGCCGTTCCAGGTCGATCCGACGACGAACTGGGGCGGCGAGATCACTGGGATCGGCGCCGGCCTCGCCTTCCCGTCGGGCGTTCTCCACATCACGCCGCGTGCGATTGCCGGGACCAATGACGTCACGCTCTACGGGGTAAGGTCCGCCGCGGCCGGATTGACGTTGGGCATCGCGCAGATCGTTTCCGGCGCGGCTTTGTCCGTCGGGGTCACCGGCACCTATCTGGCCGCCTAGATGGAAGTGGCATCCTGGGCGATGCCCACGCAGGGCTCCCTGCAGTGGATCATCGCCGGCAACCGCTTCGGCGCTCATCGCTCAGTCACGACCGGCTCCCCCGGCCGCAAGATGATGAGCGGGCGCCTGCACAAATCGCCGCCGGTGGACCTGCAGCGGCTCGCCGTCGTCTATCCCTGGTATGTGGTCGACACCGAGCTCGGCGAGCTGACCGTGGGAGGTGCGGCGACAGTGTCCGCCGGCCTCGAGGCGCCCCTCGGATCTGCGCCGGGTCCCTACCGGGCATTCCGGTTCGGCAGCGGCTACACCGGGATGCTGACGGACTACCAGACGCTTCGGAGCGATCCTAGCGGCGTCAGACTGCCGGCTTCGTCCCTCTACCGCCTCCGCTCCTATTGCGCTGCGGCGGGCCTCTCGGTCTTCGGCCGGCCGGGGCTCGGCGGCGCCGGCGGCTCGATGTCCGCTTACGGGGGCGCAGTCGACTGCAGCGCGCTGTCCTCGTCCGGCACCGACCTGACGCAGGTCGGCACCGCGATCGCTGCGTACACCAACGACCTCGCCTTCGAGCCCGTCCTCATCGGCGAGACGACGGCGGCCATCGACAGCTGGATGATCGTCGGCGACAGTATCTCGGACGGCGCCGGGGAGCTCGGCATCCCGTCCGGCACTCCCGCCGGCGCCGGCGACCCCTATGGCAATGCCGGCTATGCCGAGCGCGCCTTCGGCATCAGGGATGTGCCCTATGTCAATCTGAGCAAGCCGGGGGCGACGGCCAAGGTTTGGACCGCTGGCGGCGAGCGGCGGATCGGTTACTTCCAGCAGTTCTGCAATCGGGCGCTCCTCGCCCTCGGCCGCAACGACCTCGGCGTGGATGGAGCCGACGCGATCATCGCCTTTATCGAGACGATGTACCGAAAGCTCGTTCGGGACATGGACACATGGGTCTGTACCATCGTGCCGTCCGTCATCACGACCGATGGCGGAGCGAGCTTGGCGGGCCAGACCCCACAGCCCTACGACGGCGACCGGCGGGCGGTGAACGCCTGGATCCGCAGCGGAGCCGTCATCCCGGCGAACCGTGTCTTCGACCTCGAGGCCGCTGTCCGCGACACCAGCACCGGCCAGATCCTCTGGCGTGTCGACGGCGGCCCCTGGTGCTCTGACGGACTACATCCAACGCAGATAGCCCACACCGCCGCCGGGATCGCCCTGGCGGCGCTTATCTAGAGAAGTGCGGTAGGCCAAGAGCGACGAGCTCAAGCTGGCCGATCTCAATGGCCCTTGTGATCGCCGCGAAGGTATCCGGCATGCCCGCATCCCGAGCGGCCTCCATGGCCTGCGCGAGGAGACGCAGCGGCGTCTCTGCCGAATTGATGTCGAAAATAGGAATCCCGTCGTCGTCCATTGATCTGCCTCAGCCCCGCTGACGACGCTACCGCCACCGCTGGTCGAGTTCAACCAGTCACTTCCCGCCCGCCGGGCGGCTGGTCCGCCGTGCGGGGCGGCCGATATTCCTGGGCGTCTACGGGACCTGGGCCGGCGTTCTTCGAGGGCTTTAGCGGCGAGTGACGGCAACGCACCGGCGGCCTGGGCCCAGTTTGACGACCTACAACCATTGCCTGTTGGCCGATCGCGGCTAAACTGACCGCGGGTAGGCTGGGTTCAATGGGCTGGGAAATTTTAGCGTATGGTCACGAAGCGGAGACTTACGTCTCGGCCGACGCCTGTCATGCGTCCGCGAGACACGATGGTCGATTTCGCCCTGGACGGCGAGACGAAGAAGATGTCGGCCACCTTCTACAGGGGCGAGACGGTCAATTTCTACCCGCAGGACAGCAGCTTCGACCGCGATGACGCGGTGGTGACGTATCTCGCCAAAGGACTGATGCCGCCAGAGCCGATGATCGGCCCGGACACGGTGACGGTAGCCTTCGGCTCGTGCTTTGCGGCGCACATGTCGAACCACCTGAGCAATCTCGGCTTCAACGTCCCAACCAAAGGAGAGGCGCGCGCCTACATCTCGACGATGGGCGATGGCATCGTGAACACCTACGCGATCCGGCAGCAGTTCGAATGGGCTTGGCAGGGACGCGTGCCCGAGGTGCCGCTCTGGCACGGCTATGACGGGAAGGAGTTCGGCTATGACGAGGAGGTGCGAGAGCAGACCCGTCGCATCTTCGATTCGGCGGAGGTGTTCATCCTGACGCTGGGGCTCTCCGAGATCTGGTACGACGAGCCGACCGGCGAGGTGTTCTGGCGGGCGGTGCCGACCAACCGGATTGATCCATCGCGACACAAGTTCCGCAACACCAGTGTCGGCGAGAACGTCGCCAACCTGGAGGCCATCTACAGCCTCATCCGCCAGCACCAGCCGGATGCCACGATCGTTTTCTCGCTTTCGCCGGTCGGCCTGACGGCGACTTTCCGGGGCATCCCCGGCATCGTGGCGAACTCCGTCTCGAAGGCGACGCTGCGGGCCGCTCTTGACGAGTTCACGCGCCATCACGCGGGCGACCGCAACCTCTTCTATTTCCCCAGCTATGAGGTCGTGACCACCTGCTTCGAGCGCCCGTTCATCGACGATCGGAAGCACCCGCATTGGACAGCGGTCGACTTCAACCTGACGCTGTTCGAGCGCTATTTCTGCCAGACCGGCATGACGGATGCGGACCTCCTGACGGCGTGGCGGGCGGCTCGAGCCGAGGATCGGCGCCTCGCCCAGATGACCAGCGTCGAGGCGCAGGCCGCCTTCCAGCGGCAATCGGACGAGCGCTCCGAGGAGATGCGCCGCTTGCATGCGGAGGCCAAGGCAGTGGCTGAACAGAAGCGGGTTGAGTTGATGCAGCAGCGAGAAGCCGAACGCCAAGCCCGGCTCGACGCGCATAAGGAGCGCCTGGAAGCGCGCCGGCGGTCGGCCGGCACCGCCGGCTGATGGTCACAGCGGCGGCCTCACGGCTCGCCTGAAGAACAAGAAGAGCCTGTGCGGGGAATGGCTCCGCATCTCCTCGGGCAGGTAGTTGACCTCCTCGAACAGCGCGACGAACTCCGAAACCTTGAGGTCGTTTACCCAACCGCCGCGGCGGCGCTGCTGGATCTGGTCGGGTGCATTGTTCGTCGCGGCATAGCTGCACACGACATAGCGATAGGTCTTGATCAAGACCGCGATCAGCCGGCGCAGGTCGAGGACATATTCGAGCGAGCCGCTGAAGAAGCCGACGTCACCAGGTGGGAGTGGCGGGGGCGGCGAGGCGTTCAGATCGATGACGACCGTATCCGCCCCCCGTGGGGCGACGTCGACCGGCACGTAACGCAGGGTCGGCGGCAGCATGCTCCGCAGCGCCATGGTGCCGCAGCCGATGTCGACCACCGTCTTGATTTTGTCCGGCAGCATGGCGGCGAGCTTGCGCGTGCGCTCGTCCCATGCTGGCGCGAAGACCGCATTGCTGGACCAACGAGCGATGTCGGAGACGCCCTCCGCCTTCATCCGCTCGACGTAGCGCGCATAGATCTCGACCTCGTCCGGACTTAGCGGCTCCCCGGCCGCCAAGCGTGCCAGCGCCGTTTTCTCCTGCTCGTCCATCGCCCCTCCGTCCCAGCCGACCTCTAGCACGGCACAGCCTCTTCCCGCCCGCCGCGCGCGGGCTTTTTCATGCCCAACAGGAGCCCCTATGCCCCGCCACGTCACCGATGCCGTCCGCGCCAAGCTCGAGCAGTTCGAGGGGCTGCGGCTCGCCGCCTACCACGACGCCGTCGGCGTCCTCACTATCGGCTACGGCCACACCGGGTCCGACGTCCGGCCGGGCCTGACGATCGACAGGGCGCGTGCCGACCAGCTGCTGCGCCAGGACCTCGCCGCGGCCGAGGCGGCGGTCGGACGCCTAGTCAAAGTGCCGCTCACCGACAACCAGTTCGGAGCGCTCGTGTCCTTCGCCTTCAACGTCGGCGTCGGGGCGTTCCAGGGGTCGACGCTGCTCAGGAAGCTTAACGCCGGCAACTATGACGCCGTGCCCGGCGAGCTTGCGAAGTGGAACAAGGGCACGGTGAACGGCAAGAAGGTCGCGATCCCCGGCCTGACGAACCGCCGCGCGGCCGAAGCCGGCATCTGGGCGGCCGGGGCGCAGGTCTCGTCCAACTACGTCGCAGCCGTGCCGGCACCGGCCGGCAGCCTGCTCGCCAAGCCGGAGACGCTCGCCGGCGGCGTGTCCGTGGTCGGCGCCGTCGCCGGCGCGGCCGGAAATGGCGGGCCGATGGCCTGGGCTCTGGCGGCGGCCGTTGTGCTCGCCGTCGCGGTCGGCGCCTTCTACTTCGTCAAGCGGCTGCGGGAGAGCGCGTCGTGAGCGCCCTCCTCGGCCTTCTCAACGTCGTGCCGCTGCGGGCGTGGCTCGTCGCGGGCGGCATCGCCGCGGCCGCCCTGGCCGGCGGCTACGTCATCCACAGCGCCTACCAGCGCGGCCGGGCCGCCGGCGCCACAGTCATCGAGGAGACGAACCATGCGAACGAAAAACGAGCGGACCGGTCCGGCGATGTGGTGGAGCGCTGCTATGCTGGCGGCGGCCGCTGGGATCGCTTTGAGCGGGTGTGCCTCGGTGCCCGTCAATAAGCCCTGCGGTGTCGTCAACGACAGCTTGCTGGGCGTCGAAGCCACCACGCGCGACGGCGACCGCCGCCTCGCGCTCCACTACGAGCGCGGCCTGGCCGCCGGCTGCTGGCATCGTTGAGGAGTGTGGCCGATGCAGGAGTTCGAGCGGCGCCTGACGACCGTCGAGGTCAAGCTCAAGGATACGGTCGAAGACCTCGACGAGATCAAGGCCGACGTGCGCGCCATCCGCGATGCGGTCGTCGGCGCCCGCGGTGGCTGGAAGTTGCTCGTCGCGGGCCTCGGGCTTGCGACCGCCGTTGGCGCGGCGATCGGCAGCGTCCTGCCCTGGCTGCACATCAAGCCGTAGCCGACGACCTCCGCTCCGCGCCAACGAGCTCGGCATGTGCGACCCGGAGAGCCCTGGCGATCTCCTCCCGCGCCTCGCGCATGCCGGCTTCGTCGGCCAGGTCGAGAGCCTGCTCGAGCAACACGATGACCCGCACGCGGCGGCCGTGGTCGGGGTCTGGCGGCTGTTCCCGCTCGGTCGGCGGCGGATGTTGTATCGGCATGCGCCATCATCGCTCGTCCGAGGCTCAGCCGCACCGTGAACGAAGTGAGAACAAATGACTCGACTCGTCCCCTGGACTGGGTTTAGCCTCTCGGCATGCCGCCCATCTGAGCGAGAGGACCTGGGCCATGATGTACGACAAAAATGCGTTGGACCGATGCATCCAGATCGCCCTGCAGCACAGCGGCGGCGACCCGATGCGAGCCCTTGAGTCGGTCATGCTGCTCAACGTCAAGATGCAGGCCGAGCTCGACGACTGCCGGGAGGACATCACAGCGCTCCAGACGCTGTTGCAGGTCTACGGCACGGATCAGCCGTTGGCGCGGGTCAGCTAGTCAGCGGAGAAGCCTAGATGATGCTCAGCCCCGTGGAGCAGCGGCGGCGCGCCGAGGTGCGCGACGAGCTCGGAGAACAAGCCCAGAAGCTGGCGGATGCCTATGTCCAGTCCGCCGGCGGTGACGTTGACAAGGCCATGCTGCGCCTCGCCAAGGTTGCCACGTTGCTGACAGCCGAGATCGGTGCGTACCGCGAGGGCCGCATGACGCCTCAGCTCTCGCGCGTCTTCGAAGACCAGCGTCGCCAGGTCCGCTGATGGACCGGGAAGCCGCGCTGCTGGAGGCCAGTGTCCAGCAGACGATCGCCGATTGCGGCGGTGACCCGGTGGCGGCCGTCCGCGCGCTGATCGTCGCCAACACGCAGATATTGGCCGATTTCGAAAACCTTAAGGGCGAAATCGCACGCCTGACCTCAGCCGTTTCTCCAGGGTACATGCGCAGCAAATTCCGGCGGGGGGCGTCCGGTGGTAGCGGCCCGTGATGGTGTGCCTCAGACCGCGGCTGAGGCTGAAAGCTGGGGTTGGAAGTGGTTGCTTGTCAGGTGTCTGCCGTGCAATCGGAGTGTCTGTATCGGGCTCGACGACATCCAAGGGCAACGGCGGCTCACACCCCTCGCCGTGTTCGCGAAGAAGCTCTATTGCCAAAAGTGCAAATCGAAGGAGCTGGAGTTCGAACTCGGAACGCACGATTATCGGGCAGGCACGCCAACGGTGCACGAGCGTCCCATCATGTTCCGGGGCTACGAGACAGTCCGCCCGCCGCGAGGATAGCCATGTGCAACCTCTACAGCCTCACCACCACCCAAGCCGCGCTCCGGGCGCTGCGGAAGGCCATCCGGGACCAGCTCGGCAATCTGGACCGGATGCCGTCGATCTTCCCGGACGGCTTCGCTCCGGTGATCCGAAATACCCCGGACGGCGAGGAACTGATCCGGATGCGCTGGGGCTTCCCGCCGGTCGCCGGGCCGCTGGTCACCAACGTGCGCAATGTCAGTTCCGGCTATTGGCGCCCGTGGCTCAAACCGGCGCAGCGCTGCCTCGTGCCTGCCAACGCCTTCTGCGAATACGACGAGCAGAACAAGAAACGCCCGACCTGGTTCGCCTTGGACGAATCGCGCCCGACATTCTGCTTCGCGGGCATTTGGAGGCCCTGGAGCGGGGTCCGGGGAACGAAGGCCAATCCCGTTGAGGGCGAGCATCTGCTCTACTCGTTCCTGACGTGCGAGCCGAACGACATCGTGGCGCCCGTCCACCCGAAGGCCATGCCGGTCCTGCTCACGACCGAAGAAGAGCGCGAGACCTGGATGACGGCGCCTGCCGAGGAGGCCCTGCAGCTGCAGCGTCCGCTCTCAAATGATGCGCTGAAGATCGTCGCGACTGGGAAGCGCAGCGACGGCGACGTTCCAGATCTGCCGCCAGCCGCGCCGCCGCCAGCGCAGACGTCGCTGTTCTGAGCCGCCGGCGCTTCGGAGGTCTGCCGGGATGGCGGAGCGCGGAGGCTTTCCGGCGCATACGGCTGCTCCATCCCTGGATCGGGGTGACGGAACTGGGCTGGAAACGAGATCCGAACAACGTCAGCTAGTTGGGTGTGCTTCCCAAGCTGAATGTCGTGGGTTCGATTCCCATCGCCCGCTCCAGTTCCTCAGCAAGATCAGTGACTTGCTCGTCCGTGTCGGCCTTCACTTCTCCCGCGTCCTGAGATAGTCCTGCGCGATCGCTACCATCCGCTCGCGCCCGAAGCTCGGCTTGTGGCCGCCGTGCACGACGCGCACCGGCAGGCCGGCGAGGCGGCGCATGGTCCCGACATAGGCGGGGATGTCGGCGCCGGGGATGGTGTCGACCAGCACGCCGTCATAGATGGCGTCGCCCGCCAGCAGCGTGCCGTCGGCCGCATCCCACAGGCCGATGCTGCCCGGGGAATGGCCGGGCAGGTGCAGCACGGCGAAGCGCCGGCTGCCGAGGTCGACCGCGTCGCCCTCCTCGATGAGCCGCGTCGGCTCGATGCCGGGGCAGCGATAGGCGGCGACGTCGTAGCCCGGCTCGGGCACGGCGTCGACCAGCAGGCCGTCGACGTCGAACCCGGCCGCGGCGAGCTCGGCCCGGGTGGCGGGATCGAACTGGTCGAAGCCGAGGCCGGATGTGCGGCCGGGCCGGCGCAGGTCGTCCGCCTCGGCGGGATGGACGAGGATCGCCGCATCGGCGAAGGCGCCGTGGCCGCCGCGGTGATCGACATGGGCATGGGTGGTGACCAGGATCAGCGGCCGGTCGATCAGCGCCGCGAGCGCCGGGCGCAGCCGGCCGATGCCCATGCCGCTGTCGACGAGGAGATCGCGCTCCCCGCCCTTCACCAGGAAGCAGTTCGCCCGCACCAGGCGGTCGCAGTGCGGCTCGGTGATGCGGTAGACGCCCGGCTCGACCGCCTCGACGGTGAACCAGGGATCGGCGACGGGCAGCATGGCGGGCATGACGGCTCCTGGCGCTTAAGGATTCGCGCGCGTAGCCGCGGCCGATGGCAACGGCCGCGCGCTTCCCCGATCCCTACACGCCATTCCCCCACCGGCGCCAGGCGGGCTTGCGCGAAGCCGAGACCCTCGCGCCCCGCGGGCTGTCTTCCGATCGGCGATCGCGCGGGACGACACGGGCTCGCCATCGCGATGGAGATTTCGGGACCGCCCCCGGGGCCAGGCCGCAGCTTGAAAAGCAGGGGCAGCCCGGCGACAATCTCCCCGGCTGGCGGGCATCAGGATGGCGGAGAGGTCCCCATGCCCCGAGCGCTCGCGGCGTTCAGTGCGATAGTGCTGCTGCAATTGTCCGTTTCCGCCGCCACCGCGGAGACGTTCCACGTCCATGCCGCGCCGGGAGAAACCGTGGAGGTGTCGAACGAAGCGGCCTGGGACAAATCCTGCCAGGGCGCAGGCGCGCCGACTTACACGTTTACCGCCAAGCCCGCTCACGGGGCGATATCGACGCGGCCCCAGACCAAGGTGATCAAGACCTGCGAAGCCGGTCACTGCGCCTGCCTCGGCCACGAGGTCCTGGGCTCGGCGATCTACTACACGCCGGCTGCAGGCTTTCGCGGCTCGGATACGTTTTCCTTCACCAGCGCCTTTCCGAACGGCCGCGTCCTGCGGCACCAGGCTCTCGTGACGGTGAAATAGCGGGGCACGGCGCCGGGATCGCGCCGGCCGCGGGGGCTCCTCGGGAACGCCCGCGGCCGGGATGCCTCAGCCCATGGTGGGCATGACGAAGTCGGCGCCGGCGCGGATGCCGGTCGGCCAGCGGCTCGTGATGGTCTTGAGCTTGGTGTAGAAGCGCACGCCCTCGGGCCCGTGCATGTGGTGATCGCCGAAGAGCGAGGACTTCCAGCCGCCGAAGGAGTGGAAGGCCATCGGCACCGGGATCGGCACGTTGATGCCGACCATGCCGACCTGGATCTGATGGGCGAACTCGCGGGCGGCGTCGCCGTCGCGGGTGAAGATGGCGGTGCCGTTGCCGAACTCGTGCTCGTTGATCATGCGCGCGGCGGTCTCGTAGTCCGGCGCCCGGGCCACGGCCAGGACCGGCCCGAAGATCTCCTCCCGGTAGATCGCCATGTCGGTGGTGACGTGGTCGAACAGCGTGCCGCCGATGAAGTGGCCGTTCTCGTAGCCCTGCAGCGTCAGGCCGCGCCCGTCCACGACCAGCCTGGCCCCCTCGGCGACGCCACTGTCGATGTAGCCGCGCACCTTGTCGAGGTGCTGGCGGGTGACGAGCGGCCCCATCTCGGCCTCCGGATCCGTGCCCGGGCCGACCTTGAGGGCACGCACCTTCGGCTCCAGCCTGGCGACGAGCGCGTCGGCGGTCTTCTCGCCGATCGGCACCGCCACCGAGATCGCCATGCAGCGCTCGCCCGCCGAGCCGTAGGCCGCGCCCATCAGCGCGTCGACCGCCTGGTCGAGATCGGCGTCGGGCATGACGATCATGTGGTTCTTGGCCCCGCCCAGCGCCTGGCAGCGCTTCCCCGTGCGGGCCGCGGTCTCGTAGATATAGCGGGCGATCGGCGTGGAGCCGACGAAGCTCACCGCGGCGATGTCGGGGTGGTGGAGCAGCGCGTCGACCGCCGCCTTGTCGCCCTGCACCACGTTGAAGACGCCGTCGGGAAGGCCGGCCTCCTTCAGCCAGGCGGCGAGGAGGAGCGAGGCGGAAGGATCGCGCTCGGACGGCTTCAGGATGAAGCAGTTGCCGCAGGCGAGCGCCACCGGGAACATCCACATCGGCACCATGGCCGGGAAGTTGAACGGGGTGATGCCGGCGACGACGCCGAGCGGCTGGCGCAGGGAATGGCTGTCGACGCGGGTGCCGACATTCTCGGTCACCTCGCCCTTGAGCAGCTGCGGCGCGCCGGTGGCGAACTCGACCACCTCCATGCCGCGCTGGATCTCGCCGCGGGCGTCGGAGAGCACCTTGCCGTGCTCGGCGGTGATGACCGCGGCGAGCTCGTCCGTGCGCTCCTCCAGGATGCGCAGGAAGCGGTTGAGGATGCGGGCGCGGCGCAGGGGCGTGGTGGCGGCCCAGGCCGGCAGGGCCTTGCGGGCCACCGCGACCGCCTCGCCCACCTCGTCGGCGCCGGCGAGCCCGACCGTGCCGCTGACGGCCCCGGTGGCGGGGTCGAACACCGACGCCGTGCGGCCGCTGCGGCCGGCGACGGCGCGGCCGCCGATATGGTGGGTGATCTCGATGGGCATGGGCCTCTCCTGTCGCCTCGACACGGGAGCGCTTATGCCGTCGCATTTTTTGCACAACAATCGCCAGGATTGCAGCATCGATGTGCAGAAATTAAAGTGCCGCCATGGACTGGGACCGCATCCGCATCTTCCTCGCCATCGCCCGCAGCGGGCAGATCCTCGGCGCGGCCCGGCGCCTCGGGCTCAACCACGCCACGGTCGGACGCCAGCTCACGGCGCTGGAGACGGATCTCGGCGCCCGGCTGGTCGAGCGCCACACCAACGGCTCGCGGCTGACCGCGGCCGGCGAGGCGCTGCTGGCGGCGGCGGAACGGGCGGAATCGGAGTTCCTCCGGGTGGGATCGCGCCTTGCCGGCATCGAGGAGGCGATCGCCGGCACGGTGCGCGTCGGCACGCCGGACGGCCTCGGCAACTATTTCCTGGCCCGCGAGCTCGGCGCGCTCGCCGCCGAGCATCCCGAGCTCGTCATCCAGCTCGTGCCGCTGCCGCGCACCTTCTCGCTGTCGCGCCGCGAGGCGGACATCGCCATCACCCTCGACCGGCCGACGCAGGGCCGGCTCATCGTCAAGAAGCTCACCGACTATTCCCTGAGCGTCTATGCCGCCGGCAGCTATCTCGCCCGCACCGGCGCCGTCGAGCGGGAGGAGGACCTCGCCGGCCGGCTGTTCGTCACCCATGTCGACGACCTCGCCTACAGCCGGGCGCTCGACTATGCCGCCACGCTCGGCCGGCTGATGCAGCGGCGCTTCGAATGCGGCAGCGTGGTCGGCCAGCTGGAGGCGGTGCGGGCCGGCCACGGCATCGGTATCCTGCACGACTATGCGGCGCAGCCCTTCCCGGAGCTGCAGCGCCTCCTGCCCTCGCACCGCTTCCGGCGCAGCTACTGGCTGGTCTCCCATCCCGACACGCACGACACCCGGCGCGTGCGCGCCGTGACCGCGCACATCGTCGCCCGGGTGCGCGCCGCGCGCCGGACCTTCGTGACCTGACCGGCTACACGCCCTTCACATGGCGGCGCCAGTCGTGCGCCTCCCTGAAGCCGAGCACCTCGCGCGCCTTGCGGTTCGACAGCGGCGCCTCGAACTCGCCGAGCTCGCGCGTCACCGGCGTGCGGGGGGCGTAGCGGGCCAGGATCTCGCGGGTCGGCTGGCTCGTGGTGATGGTGTCGTTGACGGCGTTGAACACTTGGAAGCCGAGCCCGTCCTTCTCCAGGCAGAGGTGCACGATCTCGCCGAGGTCGCGGGCGTCGATATAGCTCCAGGCATTGCGCCTGCGCGAGGGCGGGTCGGCGATGAAGCCGGGAAAGCGGTCATATTCGTGCGGCTCGATGACGTTGCCGATACGCAGGGCATAGATGTCGGCGCCGTAGCGCATGGCGAAGGCGCGCGCCGTCTTCTCGTTGACCAGCTTGGACAGGCCGTAGCTGTCCATGGGGTCGATGTCGTAGTCCTCCTCCAGGGGGAAGCTGTGGAAGTCCTTGTCGCCCTCGGCGAAGCACACGCCGTAGGTGGTCTCGCTGGAGGCGATGACGATCTTGCGCACGCCGAGCTTCACCGCCGCCTCGATGACGTTGTAGGTCGAGACCACGTTCTGGCTGAAGGTCTCGTTGTCCGGCTCGATCAGCACGCGCGGGATGGCGGCGAAATGCACCACCGCGTCCGGCGCTCGCGGCACGGCACCGCGCTCGAAGTCGTCGAAGCCGAAATGGGTGGTGAGCGCGTTGAACACCTGGCCGCTGTCGGTCATGTCGGCGATCAGCGTGTTGACCCCGGGCAGGTCGAGCGGCTTCAGGTCGACGTTGAGCACCGCGTGGCCCTTGGCGACGAGATGCGGCACGGCGTGCCGGCCGGCCTTGCCGGAGCCGCCGGTGAAGATGATCCGCTTGGTCATGTGCGTTTCCTCGGATTGGACGGTCGCTGCGTCCTGGCCCCATCGACGATGATGCGGCGGAGATGACAGCGCTACCATAGAGGAAAGGTCGGATGATTGCACCCCCGTAGCGATCACTGCGCCGTGTTCCCGCGCGCGCCTTCGCCAGGGATCTTCGCTGCCCCGGCCTCGCTGAGCAGGCCGCGCGGGCGGTAGAGCAGCACCAGGCAGAGCGCGATGCCGATGGCGGCGATCTGCAGGGCGCTGGCGCGGGCCTGCAGCTCCGGCGCGACGAAGGCGGAGATGCCGGCGCCCGAGACGCTCCACAGCCCCCAGACCAGCACCGCGCCGAGGATGGCGCCGCGATTGTTGCCGGAGCCGCCGACGATCAGCATGGTCCAGACTTGGAAGGTGAAGCTCGGCAGATAGTTGTTCGGGGCGATGAAGCCGATGAAATGCGCCTGCAGCGCGCCGCCGAGGCCCATTACGGCGCCGCCGATGGCGAAGGCCTGCAGGCGGTAGCGCACCGCGTTCTTGCCGAGGGACAGCGCCGCCGTCTCGTCCTCGCGGATGGCGCGAAGCACCCGGCCCCAGGGGCTGCGGGCCAGCCGCTCCAGGGCGAGATAGACGGCGGCGACGGCGAGGAGGGCCAGCGCCAGGTTGCCGGTGCCGAAGACGAGCGGCCGGTCGGCGAGATCTTCGAAGGCCCTGGGGATGAAGCCGATGCCGAAGGGCCCGCCGGTGAGCGGCTGGGCGTTGAGGGCGACGAGATGGATGATCACCGCCGCGCCGAAGGTGGTGATGGCGAGATAGTCGGCCCGAAGCCGCAGGGTGACGGCGCCGACGCCGAAGGCGACGAGACCGGCCGCCAGGATGGCGCCGAGCCAGCCGGCCGCGATCGGCAGGCCGAAGCCGCCGAGATGGGTGGGCGAAGCCGGCGTGGTCAGGATGGCCGAGGCATAGGCCCCGACCGCGACGAAGCCGGCGACGCCGACATTGAACAGGCCGGTCATGCCCCATTGCAGGTTGAGGCCGAGGCAGACCACGGCGAAGGCGAGCGCCGTGGTCAGGAAGAAGGCGCCATAGGCGAGGATGGCGAAGGTCATGCCCTGCCTCCGAACAGGCCGCGCGGGCGCGCCAGCAGCATGGCGATGAGCAGGGCGAACGCGGCGGCGGCGCGCCATTCCGCCCCGACGAACTGCACGGTGGCGGCCTCGGCGATGCCGATGACCACGCCGCCGACGATGGCGCCGGGCACGCTGCCGATGCCGCCGAGGATCGCCGCCGAGAACAGCGGCAGCAGGAGGTCGAAGCCCATGCCGGGGCGGATCTGTACCAGGATGCCGGTCATGGTGCCGGCTGCCGCGGCGAGGGCGCCGCCGAGCATCCAGGTGAGGCGCACCGTCGCCTCGACGTCGATGCCGGCGACACGGGCGAGCGCCGGGTTCTCGCTCACCGCCCGCATCGAGCGGCCCGCCTGGCTGCGGGCGACGAAGAGATGCACGGCGAGGAGCAGCACGAGCGTCACCACCACCAGCGCCGCCTGGTCCGGCGTGACGCGGAGGCCGAGGCCGAGGCGCCGGGCGATCTGCAGCTCGCGGCCGAAATAGACCGGGCTGGAGGAGAAGGCGAACTCGATCAGGCTGCGCAGCGCCAGCGAGGCGCCGAAGCTCGCCATGACAACGACGATGACGGCGCTGCGCTCGCGCAGGCGCCGGAACAGCAGCGCATCGAGGCCGAGCGCCAGCAGCGCGGTGAGCGCCATGGCGACGAGACCGGCGAGCAGCACCGCCGCGGAGACGGAGAAGGGTCCGAGCGCCGGCAGGCTGCCGCCCGCGAGCGCGCCGATGCCGAAGCTGACCAGCCAGGCGGCATAGGCGCCGAAGGTCATCAGCTCGCCATGGGCGAAATTGGCGAAGCGCAGGATCGCATAGGTCAGGGTGACGCCGATGGCGCCGAGGCCGATCATCAGGCCGGTGAGGAGGCCGTCGACGAGAAACTGCAGGCTCACGGGCGCGGCTCCAGCACGGCGCGCCGGCCGCCGAGATAGAGCTCGGCGACGGCCGGGTCGGCGAACAGGCGGGATGCCGGCCCTTCGTGGCGCTCGCGGCCCTCGGCCAGGATGACGCCACGGTCGGCGATGGCGAGCGCCGCGCGCGCATTCTGCTCGACCAGGAGGATGGTGACGCCGCTGCGATGGATCTCGGCCAGCTTGGCGAACACGGTCTCGACCAGCTTGGGCGACAGGCCGGCCGAGGGCTCGTCCAGCATCAGCACGTCCGGCGAGACGACCAGCGCCCGCGCGACGGCGAGCATCTGGCGCTGGCCCCCGGAGAGGCGCCCGGCCGGCAGGCCGCCGCGCCCGGCGAGGTCGGGGAACAGGGCCAGCATGTCGCGGATGCGCGCCGGCCGCTCGGCCGCGGGCAGGATGCCGGCGGCGAGGCGCAGATTGTCGTCGATCGACATGGCGGCGAAGACGTTCTCGGTCTGCGGCACGAAGCCGAGGCCGCCGCGCACCAGTTCGTGCGTCGGCAGCCCGGTGATGACGCGCCCGCGCAGCGTCACGGTGCCGGCGCTGACCGGCACCAGGCCGGCGATGGCCTTGATCAGGGTCGACTTGCCGGCCCCGTTCGGGCCGAGGATCGCCACCAGCTCGCCGGGCGCGACGGCGAGCGACACGCCGGTGAGGATCGGCACGCCGGGATCGTAGCCGGCGACGAGGCCGGAGACGGCAAGGATCGGATCGCTCATGCCGCGGCGCCGCCGAGATAGGCCTCGATCACCCGGCGGTCGCGAGCCACCTCGGCCGGCGGGCCTTCGGTGAGCAGCCGGCCCGAGGCCAGCACCAGCACCCGCCCGCACAGACGCGAGACCAGGTCCATGTTGTGCTCGATCAAGAGGATGGTGGTGCCGCGCCGGTTGAGCTCGGCGATGCGCTCGATGATGGTCTCCAAGAGGCTCGGATTGACGCCGGCGGCCGGCTCGTCGAGCAGGATCAGGGCGGGCTCGGCCATCAGCACGCGGGCGAGCTCGAGCAGCTTGCGCTGGCCGCCGGACAGGACCCGCGCCGGCTGGTGCGCCAGCTTCGCCAGGGCGACGAAGTCGAGCAGGGCCATGGCCTTGTCACGCGCCTCGCGCTCGGCCCGGGCGACAGCGCCGGGCGACAGCCAGTTGGGCAGGATGCGCTCGCCGGCGAGGTGCTGGCAGCCGAGCAGCACGTTCTCGAGCAGCGTCATCTGCGGGAAGGGCCGCGGGATCTGGAAGGTGCGGCCGAGCCCGGCCGCCAGGCGCCGATGCGCCGGCAGGCGCTCGATCGGCCGGCCGTCCAGCAGGATGCGGCCGGAGGTCGGCGCCTGGCTGCCGGCGAGGCAGTCGAACAGCGTGGTCTTGCCGGCGCCGTTCGGGCCGATCAGCCCGAGGATCTCGCCGCGCGCCAGCGAGAAGGAGACGCCGTCCACCGCCGCCACGCCGCCAAAGCGCTTGACCACCCTGTCCGCCGAGAGCAGCGCCGCCGGCACTGGCCCAGGATTTTCGATCGCCGCCGCCGCAGCGGCGGGCGTGAGCCCGGGTCGTGCCTGCATCTCGATTGTTTCGCCGGATCAACTATGGTCAAACTCGCGCCGCACACTACGGACGGCTACACCCGCTCGCAAGGACGGGCTCACCGTCATGCGCTGCGCAAACGGGTGGGACGAGATCCGGACGGAGCCTTCCGGCCGGTGCGGGAGTTGGCATGGGTGCCGGGGCGATCGACGACGGCTTCGAGCTCTACGACCTCAGGGTCGAGGCTGTGATCCCCGAGGGCGGCAAGGTCTATTGCGGCGCCAGGCCCGGCGACCATTTCGAGCTCCGCGGCGAGATGCTGAGCCTGCCGCCGGGCCAGGCCTTCTCGATCTACTCGATCGCCGCCGTGCTGCCGCTGCTGGCGGCCAAGCAGCGCGCCACCGCCCCCAACGACTGGATGACCACCGACACCGAGGTCGCCTGCCCCGACCCGAACTGCGCCAGCCGGCTGCGCATCACCCGGATCGGCGTCAGGCGCTTCTCGCATGGCGAAACGACGGCCGTGCCGCTGCCGCAGGCCCGGCCATGACCGTCGAGCGCATCGATCTCGCCCCGGGCTACGTCATCTCGCGCGTCATCCGCGGCGGCTGGCAGCTCGCCGGCGGCCACGGCCCGATCGAGCGCGCCACCGCGGTGGAGGACCTGCTCGCCGCCTTCGACGCCGGCATCACCACCTTCGACTGCGCCGACATCTATACCGGCGTCGAGGAGCTCTACGGCGCCTTCCGCCGGCGCCTCGCCGACGCCCGCGGCCGCGGGGCGCTGGAGCGGCTGAGGATCCACACCAAGCTGGTGCCCGACCTTGCCGGCCTCACCACGGTGACCAGGGCGTCGATCGAGGCGATCGTCGACCAGTCGCTGCAGCGCCTCGGCCTGGAACGGCTCGACCTCGTGCAGTTCCATTGGTGGGATTATGCCGTCGCCCGCGACCTGGAGGTCGCCGGCTGGCTGGACGGGATCCGGCGTGCCGGCAAGATCGACCGGCTCGGCGGCACCAATTTCGACACGCCGCACGTCGCGGCGATGGTTGCGGCCGGCATCCCGCTCCTCAGCCTGCAGGTGCAGTATTCCCTCCTCGACCATCGTCCTGAGCACGGCCTCGTCGCGCTCGCCGCCCGCCACGGCATCGCCCTGCTCTGCTACGGCTCGGTCGCCGGCGGCTTTCTCGGCGAGCGCTGGCTCGGCGTGCCGGAGCCGAAGGAGCCGTTCGAGAACCGCTCGCTGACCAAGTACAAGCTGATCATCGACGATTTCGGCGGCTGGGCGCTGTTCCAGGCGTTGCTGACGACGCTGAAGCACATCGCCAGCCGGCACGGCGCCGATATCGCCACCGTCGCCGGGCGCGCCGTGCTCGACCGGCCGGGCGTCGCCGCGATCATCGTCGGCGCGCGCAACCGCGCCCATGTCGCAGCGAACGCCCGGATCGGCGCCATCCGTCTGACCGACGAGGACCGGGCCGAGATTGCCGCCGTGCTCGACCGGCGCCGCGGCCCGGAGGGCGACGTCTACACGCTGGAGCGCGACCGGCACGGCCGCCACGGCGCGATCATGAAATACAACCTGAACGCCGAAGCCTCCTGAAGAGGACGGCGCAACGCAAGAGAACAGAGGGGATCATGAAGACATTGCTGATGCTGGCCGCCGCCGGCCTGGCGCTTTCCGCCGGCGCGGCCGCGGCCGACCCGTGCAAGATCACGGTCGGCGTCGTGATGGAGCTCACCGGCCCGGCCGGCGAATATGGCCAGGCGGGCGCGAAGTCGGTGGAGATGGCGTTCCGCGACATCAACGACGCCGGCGGCGCGCGCGGCTGCACCCTCGTCACCGACACGCGCGATTCGCAGTCGACCGGCAGCGTCGCGGTCGACGCCGCCACCCAGCTGGTGCAGGTCGGCAAGGTGCCGGTGCTGATCGGCGGCATCATCTCCTCGGTGACGATCCCGATCCTGACCTCGGTGACGGCGCCGGCCAAGGTGGTGCAGGTCTCGCCCGCCTCGTCCTCGCCGACGCTGACCGCCCTCGGCCGCGCCGGCAAGACCAACGGCATCTTCTTCCGCACCATCACCTCGGATGCGCTGCAGGGCACGGCGGCGGCGAAATACGCCCTCGACCGGGGCTTCAAGAAGATCGCCATCATCCACGTCAACAACGATTTCGGCGTCAACATGGTCGCCGAGTTCAAGAAGGCCTACGAGGCGCTGGGCGGTGAGATCACCAAGACCGTGCCCTACAACGAGAACCAGGCAAGCTACCAGTCGGAGGCGACCGCCGCCATGGACGGCGACCCCGACGGGCTCTACCTCGTCTCGACGCCGGTGGACGGGGCCACCATCGCCCGCGCCTGGATCTCGGGCGGGGGCGTGGCGAAATTCCTGCTCAACGACGGCATGAACAGCCCGGACTTCATCCAGAGCGTCGGCGCCAAATATCTCGACGAGGCCTACGGCACCTCCTCGGGCACCAGCCCGACCGCCTCGACCGAGTATTTCAACGCCAACTACAAGGCTTTCTCCGGCGGCATCGAGCCGAGCAACCCGGCGGCCGACCGCGCCTATGACGCCGGCGCCATCGTCGGCCTCGCCATCGCCGCCGCCGCCTCGACCGAGCCGCTCGCCATCCGCGACGCGATCTACAAGGTCGTCGACCCCAGCGGCACGCCGGTCCATGCCGGCAAGGCCGAGTTCGCCAAGGCGCTGGACCTGATCAAGCAGGGCAAGCCGATCCGCTACGAGGGCGTGATCGGCCCGGTGGCCTTCGACAAGGTCGGCGACATCATCGGCCCGTTCCGCCTGTGGAAGATCACCGACGGCAAGGTGGTCACGACCGGCGAGATGTCGACGGATGAGGTGAATGCGATCAAGGCGAAGATCGGGGGGTGACTCTGAGATCCGGTGTCTCGGAAGCGCGACGCCGGCCTCTCCCCTCCCCCTTGCGGGGAGGGGATCGACAGACGTCGCGCCTTGAAAGATCCTCCCATGCCCCCCACCCGCCCCTCCCGCACCGAGCTCGCGCCCGGCCTGTCCATCAGCCGCATGGTCACCGGCCTCTGGCAGGTGGCCGACATGGAGCGCGGCAGCCAGACCCTCGACCCGCAAGCTGGGGCCGATGCGCTCGCCGCCTATGCCGCGGCGGGCTTCGACACGTTCGACATGGCCGACCATTACGGCAGCGCCGAGATCATCGCCGGCACGCTCCTGGCGAGGGAGCGGGCAGCGGGCGGCCAGCGGTCCGCCGCCTTCACCAAATGGTGCCCGGTGCCGGGACCGATGACCGCCGATGTCGTTCGTGCCGGCGTCGAGCGCAGCCTGACACGGCTCGGCGTCTCCACCATCGACCTCCTGCAGTTCCATTGGTGGACCTTCGAGCACCCCGCCTATCTCGACGCGATGAAGGCGCTGGCGAAGCTCCGCGAGGAGGGCCTGATCCGCCAGCTCGGCGTCACCAATTTCGACACCGACCATCTGCACGTGCTGATCGGCGAGGGCGTGCCGATCGTTTCCAACCAGGTGTCCTTCTCGGTGCTCGACCGCCGCGCCGCCAAAGATATGAGCGCCTTCTGCCTGGCGCACGGCATCAGGCTCCTCGCCTACGGCACCCTGGCCGGCGGCCTCGTCTCCGAGCGCTGGCTCGGGCAGCCGGAGCCCGACGCGCTCTCCGACTGGAGCAAGATGAAGTACAAGCGCTTCGTCGACGCCATCGGCGGCTGGGCAGCCTTCCAGCGGATCCTCCAGGCACTGCAGGCGGTGGCGGCGCGGCACGGCGTCTCGATCGCCAATGTGGCGACGCGCTGGGTGCTGGAGCAGCCGGCGGTGGCGGCCGTCATCGTCGGCGCCCGGCTCGGCGAGGGCGAGCACCGCGCCGACAACCTCAACAGCTTCGGCTTCGCGCTCGACGCCGCGGACCACGCCGCGCTGGACGAGGCCTTCCGCGGCGCGCGGCGGCTGCCCGGCGATTGCGGCGACGAGTACCGCAAGCCACCCTTCCTCACCGCCTCGGGCGACCTCAGCCATCACCTCGCCAGCGTGGAGAAGGTCTATCGCGCCGTGCCGGTCGAGGGCCGGCCCGGACGGCTCAGGGTCGATACCGGCAGCGTCTGGGAAGGCATCTGCGGCTACAGCCGGGCCGTGCGCATCGGCGAGCGCATCCTGGTGAGCGGCACCACCGCCACCAATGCCGCGGGCGAGGCGGTCTGCCCGGACGATCCCGCGGGCCAGGCGGTGTTCATCCTCGACAAGATCGCCGCCAGCCTCGCCGCCCTCGGCGGCAGCCTCGCCGACATCGTGCGCACGCGCGTCTACCTCAAGAATGCCGACGAGTGGGAACCGGTCTCGCGCGTCCACGGCCGCTATCTCGGCGAGGTCCGCCCGGTCAACACGCTGTTCGAGGTGGCGCGCCTGGTCGGGCCCTACCGCGTCGAGATCGAGGCGGAAGCGATCGTCGATCCGGGGGCGTGAAGTCTCGTTCTCCGGCCGACGCGCCCCCGCCTTCGGACTCCCCTAGAACCGCAGCTTCTTGAGAACCATCTTTGGTTGCCGCGCGGTTCCATATTTGATACCATTGTCTGATGAGCGAGGCTGAAAAGCTCCTCACGCGGATGCGCAACAATCCGCGCGATTGGTCGATCGAGGATCTGAAGGCGCTGGCGAAGCGACACGGCCTGGATTGGCGACAACCGGGGACGAGTCATGTGACGTTCAGCTGCCCCGGCCGCCAACCTTTGACTGTTCCGTCTCACAAGCCGGTCAAGCCAATCTACATCTCCCGATTTGTCGCCTTGATCGACAGCATCGCAGGCCAGAATGATGACTGACACGGAAGCCCTGCCCCGATTCGAGATCCGTCCTCTCTCCCAGGAAGAAGGAGGCGGCTATCTCATCGAGTTCCCGGATTATCCCGGCTGCATTGCGGACGGCGAGACGCCGGAGGATACGATCCGGGAAGGAAAAGACGCTTTGACTTCCTATGTGAGGACGCTGAAGGAACTCGGCCGTCCGATCCCCGCCACGGGCGAGGTCTATGGCGGCCAATGGCGACAGCGTGTCCCGAAATCCCTGCATGCGGCCCTGGCGCGTAGAGCGGAGCGCGAAGGCGTGTCGTTGAATACTTTGGTGACGACCCTCCTCGCCGAAGGCCTCGGCCGACGCGGCGGCGCGACGTTCCAATAGGCGTAGCCGAACAACAACGGAGGGCCGAGTCGGTAGCGGTCGGCGTGCCGGATAACCTCGCTACGCCGCCAGCAGGCCCTTGAGCCGATAGCCGGCCTCGGCCAGCAGGGCCGGGTCCGGGGATGCACGCCGGCCGATCAGCATCTCGGCGAGGCGGATGTCGCGGGCGACGGCATTGCCCGGGCCGATGCCGCCGGCGGCGACCAGGCGGCCGTCCGCGGCGAGGTGGAACAGGATGAAAGCATCGGCGGTGAGATCGCGGCGCACCGTCCGGACGCCTTCGTCTGCCAGCCCGGCGACCTGCAGGGTGAGGTCGTGCTGGTCCGACCAGAACCAGGGCACGGCGGACACGGCCTCGCCGGCACCGAGCATGTTGCGGGCGGCGAGCCCGCCCTGCTCCTGGGCGCTGCGCCAGGATTCGAGCCGGACCCGCCGCCCGCCATAGACCGGCAACGGGAAGGAGCAGCAATCGCCCGCGGCGTAGATATCGGGGTCGGAGGTGCGCAGCGTCGCGTCCGCGGCGATGCCGTTGTCGATCGTAAGATTCGCCGCCTCGGCCAGGGCGGTCACGGGGGCAGCGCCGACGCCGAGCACGACCAGGTCGGCCTCGACGCGCCGGCCGTCGGCGAGCACGACGACGGCGCCCTCGCCCTCCGCCTCGATCGCCGCGATGCCGGTGCCGCAGACCAGGGCGACGCCGGCGTCGCGGTGCCGCCGGTGGACCACCTCGGCGATCTCGGCCGGGACGCCGCGGGCGAGGATGCGCGGCTGCGCCTCGATCAGGCTGACCGTGGCGCCGCGCCGGCTGGCGCTCGCCGCCAGCTCCAGCCCGATGAAGCCGCCGCCGATGATGGCCACGCGCGCGCCAGGCGAAAGGCGCCGGCGCAGCGCCAGGCTGTCGTCGAAGCTGCGCAGGGTGAGGCAGCGCCCGGCGCCCGAGCCGGGAAAGGGGATGCGGCGGGCGATGGCACCGGTCGCCAGCAGCAGCTTGTCGTAGGCGAGCGCGGTGCCGTCGGCGAGGACGACGCGCCGGTCCGCCCGCTCGATGGTCACCGCCCGGCGGCCGGCGAGCCACTCGATGCCGGCGGCGGCGAGGGCGGCGGCATCGGCGATGGTGCGGGGCTGCGGGTCGTCGTCGCCCGTCAGCGTGTCCTTGGACAGCGGCGGGCGCTCATAGGGCGCATGCGCCTCGTCGCCGACGAGCGTCACCGGACCGGCATGGCCCTCCTGGCGCAGGGCGAGCGCCGCGCGGACACCGGCCTCGCCCGCCCCGATAATCACCATGCCCGGCTGCATTGCGCCCTCGCTCGTTCCCGTCACCGATGCGGATGGACGCCTGGCCGGCGTCCGGTCCGCGACCGTCCTCCGCATGTCCCGGAGGTCGCGGCTTCTCCGCTTGCGCGGACCGTAGGGCCGGCCCGCGGCCGCCTCAACGGAACTCTGACAGTTTCTATCATTTCTCTCACGACATCCGCGGCCATCGTGATCAAAATCCATCAGGGAACGGTCGTGTTGGAACGCAACGATGTCGGCGGCCGCATCGAGCCCGCTCTTGCCGCGTGATTTCCGGCCGCTTCGATCGTATATCGGCGGCATCCGCCGATGCAGGCACAGGGCCGATGTCGATCAACCTCGAAATTCGCCGGTATGGCGGCGCCGACCGCCATGTCCACGACTACAGCCAGGTCCTCTTCCCCCTGCGCGGCGCCATGCGCGTCGACATCGAGGGCAGGACCGAGGTCGTCGCCAGCAATTGCGTGGCCCTCATCCCGCGCGATCATGTCCACGATTTCGCGCCCACGCCGGATTGCCGCTTCATGGTGGTGGACGTCGACGTGGCCGCCCTTTCGGAGGAGCGGTTGCCGGCGCTGCTGCGCGCCGGGGAGCCGTCGCTGACGCGCCTCGATCCCTGGCTCTGGCGGCTGTTCCGCCTGCTCGGCGACGAGGTCGAGGCGGACGGGCAGCGGGCGCGCGAGGCCGTCCACCTCGTGATGAGCGGGCTGCAGCTCGTCCGCCCGGGCGAGGCGCTCCGGCCGCGGCGCAAGGCGGAGCAGCGGATCCTCGGCGTTGCCTGCGCCTATGGCGAGGGCTCGGAAGGCGGCAGCGTCGGCGACGCGGCCCGCGCGGCCGGCCTGGGGCAGAGCCAGTTCCACGCCCTGTTCCGGGCCACGGTCGGCCTCTCGCCGAAACAGTACCGGCTGGCGAAGCTGTTCGGGCGCGCCGTCGACCGGCTGGTCGAGACCGCCGATCCGATCTCCGCCATCGCCTACGATCTCGGCTACCAGGACGTCTCCTCCTTCAACCGGCAGTTTCGCCGGCGCTTCGGCATGACGCCGTCGCAGCTCCGTCGGGGCGACAGGCCGGCGCCAGGCGGCTGACCTCGCCGATCGCAGCTTCTGCCGATCCTTTCGGAGCTTCGCCCCATCACGAGGCCCCCGATCCGTGCGAGACTCGCCAATCCCACGATGACGCGAGAGGACACCCTGCGATGAAGCTGACCGACTTCAAGGTCCTGACATTCGACTGCTACGGCACGCTCATCGACTGGGAGAGCGGCCTGTGGAATGCACTGCAGCCGCTTTTGACCGAGGGCCGCCCGTCGGTCGACCGCGAGGAAGCGCTCGAGTTCTTCGCGCGCCTGGAGACGGAGCAGGAACTGGCAACGCCGTCGCTGCGCTATTCCGCCCTGCTCGCGGTCGTGCACGCGCGGCTCGCCAAGGCGTGGGGCGCGCGCGCCTATGCCGAGCTGCACGACCGCTTCGGCGGCTCCGTGCCGGACTGGCCGCCCTTCCCGGATTCGGCCGAGGCGCTCGCCACTCTCAAGCGCCATTACAAGCTGGTGATCCTGTCCAACGTCGACCGCCAGAGCTTCGCCGCGAGCAACCGCAAGCTCGGCGTCGTCTTCGACGCGGTCTACACCGCCGAGGATATCGGCTCCTACAAGCCCGATCCGCGCAATTTCGACCATCTTCTCGCCCATCTCGAAGCCGATCTCGGCATCGAGCGGGGACAGGTGCTGCACGTCGCCCAGAGCCTGCACCACGACCATGTGCCGGCGGCGCGGGCGGGCCTGGCGCGCGCCTGGATCGACCGACGCTTCGGCAAGGCCGGCGGCGGCGCGACGCTGCCGATCGCCGATCGCCCGCCGGTGGACTTCGTGTTCAAGAACCTGGCCGAGCTCGCCGAGGCGCATCGCCGCGAGACCGAGGCCTGAGGGGGCTCGGCGCTTCAACCGCCTGCCCACGCCCCGGGATCGCCCATCGATGCGATGGGTGTCGTCGGCGACTTCGGTGACCACGGCGTTCGCCGTGCCGTCCCCGTCGCGGGCGGTGTCTCCCGATCCCGTCGCCGGATGCCGCCGGTGGCGATGATGCGCGATCGGATCGGCTCCCTGCGGGAGGCCGGGCCGACGCCGCCCGCACAGGGAAGCATCAGCTCCTGCCGCAATTCGGTGCAGTTCTGCCACAGTGATCAATCTCCAGTCAGTTCGAGGCTGGCTGGCATTCGACGGCGGCGCGGACTATGCTAGGCAGGCTTCCGTGGATATGGGCTGTCGGCCTGCACCCGCGGCGGCGGGTTGCAGGGTTCTTGGGCGGGGCACGGGCGCACCGACCTTCATGGCATGATTCTGGCATGACGCATCGTACCTTCGATGCGCCGCTGCTCTATTCATCCGCAAGTCGAGTTTTGCGCATGATCAATGTCTCGATGCGGCCGATCGTCTTCGACATGTCCCGGCTGTTATCGCGTGCGCATCTGCCCAGCCCGAGCGGTATCGATCGTTTCGAGATCCGCTATGCCGACTGGATCGCCCAGACCTATCGCTCCAGCGTGTTCGTCGAGACCTTGGCCTATGGCCCGCGCATCATCGAGCGCCGACGGGCGGTGCGCATGATCGGCGAGGTCTCGCGCCGCTGGGGCGCGCCACCTCAGGACGGCACCGAGCAGGCCAAGCTGCAGGAGATCGCCACCTTCCTCGACGGCGAGGACCGGCCCGAGCCGGCACCGCCGGCCGGCCGCCTCCGTCGGGTGATCGACCAGACCGTCTCGGGCAACCAGCGCCGCCTGCAGGCGACGCTGCGCCGGGTCATCGCCAAGGTCGTCACCAAGAGGCAGGCCCTGCAGGAGGAGGGCCGCAATGCGCTGTTCGTGCACGTCTCGCATGCGCGCCTCGACCGCACCGGCGCCTTCGACTGGATGCCGCGGCTGGGCGCCAGGGGCATCTTCTACGTGCACGACCTCATCCCGATCACCCATCCCAACTTCGCTCGCTCGGGCGAGGCGGAACGGCATCGCCGCCGGCTCGACACGGTGCTGCGGCATGGCGCGGCGATCCTGACCAATTCCGAGCACAGCGCCGCGATCATCCGCGACTATGCGCAGGCGAAGGCGGCACAGCTGCCGTCGGTGCACGTGATAGGCCCGGGAATCGAACCCGCCTTCCGCCGCTCGCCGGCGCTGGAGATGCCCGAGACGCGCCGCTCCTTCTTCCTGGCGATCGGCACGGTGGAGCCGCGCAAGAACCACAGCCTGCTGTTCGAGACCTGGCGCCGGCTCGAGGAGACCGGGGCGCCCGATATCCCCGCCCTGGTGATCGCCGGGCGCCTCGGCTGGAACGGCGACGAGGTGCTGGCCGAGCTCGATCGCTACCCGACGCTCCGCCGGCACGTCGTGCACGTGGAGGACCTCGGCGACGCCGCCCTGTGCTGCCTGATGCGCGGCGCCCGGGCTGTGCTGTCCCCGACCCTGGTCGAGGGCTACGGCATGCCTGTCGTGGAGGCCCTGGCCGCCGGAGCCCGCGTGGTCGCCTCGGACATCCCCTCCCATCGCGAGATCGCCGGCGGCCGCGCGCTGCTGCTCGACCCCGCGGGATCCGATGCCTGGTTCGAGGCGGTGGAGCGGCTGGCGCGCCAGGCCGCTCCTGCCGCCGCCGGGCTGACGGGCGCGGCACGCATGGCCCGCGTGCTCAACTGGACCGACCATTTCCGCTTCGTCAGCGAAAACGTCATCCGGCCGCTGGAGCACGAGGCGGGGCTGGCCTGAGTGACGTCTCGGAAATGCCGGATGGGCCGATCCGGCGGACGTCGTCGTGCCCGGTGCATCGGCGTTCCCGCCGGGAGGCAAAAACCCTCGCCGTTCCCAGCCGCCGGATTTCCAGACCGTTCCGGGGCGGCGGCACGAGCGGCCGGTCGCCGCCGGGGCCCCTCGTTCAGGCGACGAGATCCGCCATCGGACGCACGGCGGCGCTCTGCGGGAAGACCCGGTCGGCGAGGAGCTGCTCGCCGATGCCGAGATGGTCGTGCAGCGTGCCCTTCAGCACTGCCCTGAGATCGGTGGTCGGCATCAGGTCGCGCCCCTGGTAGAGCCTGGTCTCGGCCAGGCCGGGCCAGTCCGCGATCACCCTGCCGCCGCGCACGGCGCCGCCGACGACGAAGGCGAGCGTCGCCGTGCCGTGGTCGGTGCCCAAGTTGCCGTTCATATGGGCGGTGCGGCCGAACTCCGTGATCACGGTGACGACCGTATCCTTCCAGGCCTCGCCCAGCCCGTCGCGCAGGGTCTTGAGGCCACTGTCGAGCTCGCCCAGGCGGGCGCCGAGTTGCCCGGTCACGGGCCCCTGGTTGACATGGGTGTCGAAGCCGTTGAGGTCGATCGAGCCGACTCGCGGGCCGTTGGGCGCGGCGAACAGGCGCCCCACCGCCTCCATGCCGACCAGGAAATCGTTGCGCGCCGGTCCGCGCGGCATGATGCCGCCGGAGATGCCGTCGATATAGGCGCTCTGGCGCAGGGCGTCCGCCAGCCGCTGGTCGGTGCGCTCGTAGAGATCGAGCAGGCGCATGCGGATGTCTTCGGAGGCGGACGCGCCCACGGTCGGCATCCAGGTGGCGACCGGCGCCTCCCCCATCATGATCAGCGGGACCGTGGCGCCGATGCCGAGGCCCTCGGCGTGGACGCGCCCGCCGGCGGGCAGGGTGGCGATGGCGCGGTTGAGCCAGCCGTTGCGCACCCGCCCCACGCCCGGCATGCCGCTCTCCAGCACATCCTGGCCGTCGAAATGCGAACGATCGCGGTAGGGGCTGGCCACGGCGTGCACCACCAGCGCCTGGCCGCCCTTGTAGAGCTCGTGGAAGGTGGACAGATGCGGATTGAGGACGTAGCCGCTGCCGAGCGGCAGGCCGGCGAGATTGCCGTCCTCGCCGATCAGCGAGCCGGCGCGGATGCGCTGATAGTCGGGATCGAAGGTCGGCGCCACCGCGGCGAGGCTGTCGAGCGCGCCGCGCATGATGATGGTGAGATAACGCGGATCGCGCCCCGCGGCGGCGAGGCCGGGGCGCGGCATCAGGGACCAGGCTGCGACCGCGCCGAGGCCGAGCAGGACGCCGCGGCGGGTGGGATGATGGCCGAGCATGGACTTCTTACCTCTTCATCAGTTCGGGCGACATGAGAAGCAGGGCGAGTGCCTGGCTGCGGCTTTCGGCGCGGCGCAGCGTGGTGAGTGTCTGGGCGGACAGGGCAGGACCGTAGAGCTCGTTGGCGAGGTCGGCAATGTCGCCGGCGTTCTTGTCGGAGGCTCCGGCATAGGACACGGCGAGGTCGAGGCGGGTGGAGATGCCCTCGGGCGAGGCCCAGGTGCTGTCGCCGTCGTCGAAGCCGGCCGGGGCGCGCGGCTCCCAGATCGGCTGCCCGAGCTTGCGGCAATGCAGGACCATCTTGCCGACCGGCAGCGCCTCGCCCAAGGCCCGCGACATCGCCACGATCATGTCATAGGGCGGCAGAATCTTGGCCGGCGGCGCCGTCCAGGCGTCGGGGTGGCGGACAAGCGCCCGCGCCGTCTCGGCGAGATCGCCCTCGGTCTTCATGAAGGCCGCGGCGACCACGGGTGCGATGGTCGGCGGCGCTGAATCGCCGACGAAGTGCCGCACGAGCTTTGCGGCGATATGCCGCGCCGTCGCGGGATGGCGCGCCAGATCGTCGAGCACCGCCTCGCCCTGCTCCACCCCGCCTTCCCGATAGCTGCGCCCGAGCACCGTGAAGGCCCCCGGCTCGTGCCGATCGGCATCGAAGCGGAAGGCCCCGGCTCCGTTGCCGACAGAGCTCTTCGACCGCCAGCCCGTGAGGATCTTCGCCAGCGAGGTCACGTCCGCCTGCGTGTAGCCGCCATTGACCCCGAGGGTGTGCAGCTCCATCAGCTCACGCGCGAAATTCTCGTTGAGACCGCGTTTGCGGGCGATACCGTAAGGAGAGTTCGGGCCGATGGACAGGTCGTTGTCGAGATAGCCGAGCATCGTGGGATGGTTCGCCACGGCGCCGACCATGTCTCGGAACCGGCCGAGCACGTGAGGTCGGATCGCCTCACGCTCGTAGCCGCCCACCCCCGTGCGCACCTCGGCGCTGCGCCGCGCGGAGACGGCGAAATGATTCGACCAGAACAGCACGAGCCGTTCGACAAAGGGACGGACGCTGCCGATGGCCACGGTGTAGCGATAGTCAATCTCGCCCATGAGAGCACCCAGCGCGATCTTCTGGGGCGCAGCGATCACTTCCGCATCGGCAGCCGAGGGCGCCGGACCCGCCATGTCCGCCGCCGGCGCCTTCGACCGACCGGCAGGCCCGGCGAGCTTGCGGGCGGCACGGGACGCCACGCGCGCGGCCGCAAGGGCGTCGAGATTGTCCACGACCGATCGAAGTTCTGCCGGCGGAAAGAGTGCCGCCGCAGTGCCGTCGCACTGGCCAAGCACGTAATCGCGCGGATGACGGGCGCCGGTGCGCCACTCACCGGGACGGGCGCCGAGCCCGAAGCGGCCGGATACGAAGAGTGCGGCAAGGTCGTTCGCCGCCGACCCGCTCGTCATCGACGCTGCCATGAGACCCCCTCACATCGCCGCCGCATTCGGCCCCGGGGCCGACCATTTTAGGGTGCACTGCAGTATCATATTAAGGGTGTGGCAAAATCGTGGATGAGAAGCTGAACTGACGAATGAAAGGGTACATGCGCCAAAAGCGTCATTTCCAGTCGGCCCGGCCATCGCCGGGCACGCAGAGGAAGCCGCTGTCGACCCGCAGGACTCCGACATGACACAGCGAAGCCCGTGCAGCTATCTAGCCGCGACTTCGCACTTGCGGCACAAGCTGTCGCTGATATCGTGACCGCCATCCCTCAACGTTGGTCGGAGCGGAGATGCATCCAGCAGGAAGAACGACGACGAGCACGTCGCCTTTGTCTTCGGGCTCGTGGTGTGCCAGGCGATCCCACCCACCTCGCCGGCCCTGCGGATCATTGAACGGTCCGGTGGCATCCCGATCGCCGGTGCTCGCTCTCTGCGTCGGAGAAAAGGCCACCGGGTGACGGGATCATACGCGTCGGCACGGAGGGGGCCATGCGGCGTGTCGATGCCGCGACGAGTTCGCCGCGGTGCCCTTCGCGGTCCAGAGCGACCATCTCGATCTCAAGGAGCATCAAATCGAATCATAGGACGTCGCCGACGACGCGGGCAGCGCCCGCCGGCGGCTGGGGCCACTGTCTGCGGTGAGTCGAGGCAACCGGTGCAGGCCAGCGATTGGCATGTGATGTGCAGCTCCAATATAGTCGCCGCCGCATTGTCGTCGCCTGTCACCGATATTTCGATTTAAATCTGTTTGGAGCCATGGATATCTCCCCGAAGGACGAGCCGAGTGCTCACAAGCTGCGTATCCAGCAGCTGACCAATGACGGCCTGGACGGATTCTACCGTTCCGCCGAGCACCTGAAGACCACGATCGAGCCCGGCGAGTTCGTCCCCCCGCCTAAGCCGATGCTGGGTTCGATCGGCTGCAAGAAGGAATTCACCCGCAAGCACGACCGGGTGACCGGCCACCTGAACGGCTCCGGCTTCTACTCGGTCGACGATTGCTACATCGGCAAATGCGGAACGCTGCTGGACCGCGAGCGCAAGGTCCTGTGGGCCGACGACCTCGTCTCGGCCTATTGGATGTGGTTCCTCGGCAAGATGATCACGCGCGAGGTGGTGATCGGCAACCCGGTGAAGCCCAGCGCCATCGGCAGCTTCATCGGCGGCTCGAACGCGGCGCTCCGCGAGATCGACGACGACATGCCGATCGTCTGCCTGGCCAAGCCCGGCGTACGGGTCTACGGCCATTGGATCCTGGACACGCTGCCGCTGGTCTGGAACTTCTTCGAGGCGGTGAAGGCCGGCCATATCGGCAAGCCCTACAAGTTCCTCGTCAGCTCGACGACGCCGCGTTGGGCGCTCAGCTTCCTCAACCTCCTGTTCGGCATCGGGCCGGACGACATCATCACCTATGACGACGACAAGGAGATCCTGCACCTGCGCCACGCCATCGTTCCCGGCCTGCTGCGCGTCAGCCCGCTCATCTCGCGCCGGATGAACGATTTCGTCGCCTACACGCTGGACGTTGCCCGCCACAAGGCGCCGGAGGCGTTCGCGCGCACGGATCTGCCCGAGCGCATCTTCATCTCCCGGGCCGATTTCGCTGCCGACGGCAACCGCCTACTGCTCAACCACGAAGCCGTGACGAGGGCGGTGGTCGAGACCGGCCTGGTGCCGATGATGCCCGAACGGCTGTCATGGCCGGAACAGCTCGCCCTGTTCAGCAAGGCTAGGATCGTCTCCGGTGAATATGGCAGCGGCCTTCACAACGCGATGTTCGGAGGCCCCGACTGCATCTCCATCGTCTTCGCCAGCCTCAAGATGAACTGGACGCAGAGCGCGATCGTCGGCATCCGCGGCCAGGATTCGATCTATGTCCAGCCCAGCCGCCAGGAGCGGACCGGCACGGCCAACGGCATCATCTACGAGATATCGCCAGCCTCCATTGCCCAGGCGGTGGCCATCGCCGGAGCCGAGGAGGCCCGGCGGGCAGCGAGCGGCGCCCACCGCCTCGAGGCGGCCTTATCTTGACAGCATCACCCCTCCCCAAACCGGGCGCGCCCGGCCTGCTCCCCTCAGGGTCCGTCGCTCGGCGCGGGCCGCATCCACAAGATTGGACCCTCTCGATGACGACACTGGTGAAGCTGATCAGGACGAAGCGTTTCGGGGACGACCGGGGTTGGTTCTCGGAGACCTACAGCGAGGCCAAGCTGACCGGGCTCGGGATCACGG